>JBIHZY010000165.1:0-3809 GCA_044240185.1 Solirubrobacteraceae bacterium | reverse complement strand
AGCGCGCCCAGCGCCCAGCTCAGGAGGCCAGCCGGCGTGCAGCATCGCGATAGGCACGGTAATCGTCGCGCTCAGGTCGCAGGCAGGCTGCGAGCGCCAACGGGCGCCGCGCGTCGTGATGAGCGCCGAGCAGTTGCAGGCAACGACCGAGGCAGAAGAGCGCATAGTCGTTCGTCGGAGCCCCGTCGACGACGGCCTGGAACTCGACCGCTGCCTCGCGATAACGGTGGGCGCCGAAGAGCGCACGCCCGAGCGCCTCACGGACCGACGCAGCATCAGGCTCTACCTCGCGCGCACGCATCAGCGCGACCACAGCTGCGTGGCTATCTCCACTGTCGAGCAGCGCCAGGCCGCTGCGGTAGGAGTCGTACGCCGACGGGTCGTCCATTTTCGGATCGGTCATCACCCTGTGACCCGGGTACGCGTTGTATGGATCTCGTCTACGACGTCAAGGATTTCGTTTGCGACGGCGACCTTGTCGGCCTTCGGAACGTGCCTGTCGCCACCAGCGGTGACGATTGTGACCTCGTTGGAGCTGCTCTCAAAGCCGATGTCGACTCCAGCGACGTCGTTGATCACGAGCGCGTCGAGGCCTTTGCTGGCGAGCTTCGTGCGTCCGACCTCGACTGCGTCGGCGCCGTGCTCAGCGGCGAACCCAACCAGGGTCTGGCCTTCCGTCCGCAATCCGGAGAGCGCTGCGAGCACATCGGTCGTCGGCGAGAGGGTCAGCTCCAACTCGCTGCGACCGTCCTTCTTCAGCTTCCCGGAGGCCGGCTCACTGGCAGTGAAGTCGGCCACGGCGGCCGCCATCAGCAAGAGGTCGCAGCTGGTGAATTGGTCGCGGGCGGCAGCTTCGAGCTGCGCGGCGCTGCCGACGTCGATATAGGAAATCTGAGCGTGGCGAGGCAGATCGACATTGGCGGCGATCACAGTTACGTCGGCGCCGCGGGCCGCGGCGGCTTCGGCTAAAGCGAACCCCATCCGCCCCGATGAGCGGTTGCCTACGAATCGCACCGCGTCGATTGGCTCACGCGTGCCGCCGGCCGTCACCAACACGCGGCGACCATCCCAGGGCCGCGCACCGGCGGGGACGACCTGCTCGACGGCGGCGAGAATTGTGGCCGGCTGGGCGAGCCGCCCGCTTCCCCACTCATTGCGGCTGGCGAGCGAGCCAACCTCGGGGTCAATAATCGTGGCCGCCCGGCCGCGCAGCAGCTCAATGTTGGCCTGCGTCGCTGCGTTCTGCCACATCTGATGGTTCATCGCCGGGGCGATAATCAAGGGGCAGGACGCGGCAAGCGCCGCGCTAGTGAGGAGATTGTCGGCGGCGCCGGACGCAAGCTTGGAGATCGTGTTCGCGCTGGCCGGCGCGACCACGAAGCAGTCGGCGTTACGAACCAGCTCCAAGTGGCTGATTGGATCATGCTCTGGCACTTGCTGGTCGGGGAATGCACCGCGAGCTGGGTCGCGTTCCCATTCGCTGGTCAGAACCGGCGCGCCGGTGATTGCAGCAAACGAGGCCGCTCCTACGAAGCGCTGCGAGTTATCGGTCTGGATCACACGAACCGAGTGACCAGCTGCGGTTGCGAGCCGAATTAGATCGAGCGCCTTGTAGGCGGCGATCCCTCCAGTAACACCGAGAAGAATTCGGGCCATCTCTAGCCTCCTAACTCTGCTTGGCTACTCGGGGTAGCGATAAATCAGTTTGCCTTCGGCGACCTCTTCGAGTGCAATCGTGAGGTAGTTAGCCGAGTGGCTGGCAACCATTGGCGGCGGGAACTCGTCAAAAGTTCCCTCGCCGAGGTTGTGGTAGTAGCTGTTGATCTGGCGCGCGCGCTTGGCGGCAACGATCACGGTGGCGTAATTCGAGTCCACCTGTTCGAGCAGGGCATCAATGCGAGGAGCGATCATGTTGATCAGTCTACCGCCCCGCCCAGCTGGCCTTGAACGAGGCGCTCCAGCGCGTCGACTGCGTCGCCAAGGCGGTCGTTAATAATTACCTCGCTGAACTCATCTTGGGCGTCGAGCTCCTCGCGAGCAACGGTGAGCCGCTCGTCGATTGTCTGAGGCGAGTCGGTGCCGCGGCCGACGAGCCGCTCGCGCAGCGTTTCGAACGACGGTGGCGCGATGAAGACCTGCAGCGCCGAGGGCATCGATTCGCGGATCTGCCGCGCACCCTGGAGCTCAATTTCGAGCATCACGACCCCGTCGCCATCTCCTTCGCGCTCCAGCTCGGTTAGCAGCGTCCCGTACTGCTGCCCGGCATAGCGGGCGTGCTCGGCGAACGCAGCCTCGCTAACAAGAGTGTCGAACTGCTCGGCGGTTAGGAAGTGGTAGTCGACTCCATCCCGTTCCCCCGGGCGTGGTTCACGCGTCGTCGCCGAAATGCTTAACCGGATCGAGGGGATTCGCTCGCAAAGCAGGCGAATCACCGTCCCTTTACCGACCCCTGAGGGCCCCGTTATCACGATTACGTGCGCCATCAGCGCAGGCTAAGCGATCGTCCGGCGCGACTAGCGAGTGCGGCTGCGCAGCAACTGAACGATTTCGCCGCGCTGGCGATCGGAGAGGCCACCGACGGTCTTGCTCGGTGAGATCCGGACCTGCTGAAGAATCTTGTTGGCCTTGACGCGGCCGAACTTCGGCACTGCGAGCAGCAGGTCGAAGACCTTCGCCGTCTCGAGGTACTCGGGTGGTGATTCGAGCAGACGATCGATCGTCGCCTTGCCTGCGCGCAGGTCGCGCTTGAGCTGCGCGCGCTGGCTGCGAATCTGATTCGCACGCTCTAGAGCTTCCATGCGCTGACGCTTCGAACGCTCCGGTGCCTCTGCCGCCGCGAGTGATTTTTTTTCGGTTGCCGAAGCCACGACGGCGAGCATACACAACTCTGATCGCGCTGCGAGGCGTGGTTGGAATATTCGACTTGACGTCGACTTGAGGTCGAGAGTTTTGCTTTCCGTCGAGTGTGCCGAGATGACGGACGGAGTCGCTTAGCTCAGCGCGACCAGCCCGTCGCGGATCGCGCCGGCCGTCGCCGGATCCCGAAAACTCTCGGTACCTACTGCGATTACGACGGCTCCGGCGTCAAGGAACTGACGCGCGTTCGCGACGCTGGAGATCCCGCCCATCGCGACTATTGGCAGCTCTATCGCGGCCGCGACAGCGCACGTCTGAGCCAGCGCAACGGCTCGGATTGCCGGCCCAGATTGGCCACCAGTTCCTCCACCGAGCCATGCCTTCCCCGGCCGCGAGGGGTCGGCGGCGAAGGCTCGAAGTGTGTTGATCAGAGAGACCGCGTCGGCGCCGGAGGCCTCGGCTGCAGCGGCGACGAGCGCGACGTTGGCCGTGTTCGGCGTCAGCTTGACGATCAACGGCTTCGAGGTTTTGCCGCGTACGGCGGCGAGCAGTTTGGTCAGCTCGGCTGGGTCGGAACCGATGTCAAGCCCGGTCTTCACGTTGGGACAGGAGACGTTGAGCTCGAGCGCTGCGACCTCTTCGCGGCCGTCAAGTGCCTCTAACAGTTCACCGACTTCGTCAGCGTTAGAGCCCATGACATTCGTGATCAGCGGCACCGGCAGCGTCGCGAGCTGGGGCAGGTCGTGTTCGAGATAACCGGCCAAGCCGCGGTTTGGCAGGCCGATCGAATTGATCATTCCTGCCGCAGTTTCGAACAGCCGCGGCGGCGGGTTACCGAGCCGTGGTTCGAGCGTAATCGTCTTTGAAACGAAGGCTGAGAAGGGGAAGTTTTCGTCCAAGCTCGGCCCAAACACACGACGGGCGGCGATTACGTCAAAGGTTCCGGAGCCGTT
>JBIHZY010000164.1:0-3820 GCA_044240185.1 Solirubrobacteraceae bacterium | reverse complement strand
CTCGGCCATTGAACCGGTAGCGGCTGGGCTTGGCGTGTTAACGGCGCCATGGCGGGGTGAAAGGTTGCCTTCATCCTCGGCAATGCCGCCGCGCCGGCCAGCCAGCGCAACGGCGCCGATCGCGGCGACCAGCAGCAGCATTGAGGCCAGCTCAAAGGCCAGCAGGTAGTCGGTCAGCAGCAGCTCGCCAATCTCGGCCGGTGTGCCGTAAGTGGCCGAGAGCGTTGCGCCTTTGGTACCAAGCGAGCTCAGCGCCGTGCCAAGAATCGCAATTGCCAGCTCGATAAAGATCAGCGAAGCGAAGCCAATTGCCAGCGCTTTCTGGCGCGTGCTGGCGCTCCAAAGTTGATCCGGCTTGTCGCCGCCACCAACGTAAGCGACGACGAATACGTAAAGCACCATCACGGCACCGGCGTAAACGACGATCTGGGCAACCGCGACGAACTGAGCTTCGAGCAGCAGGAAGAGCAAGGCCAACGAGATCAGATGAACAACGAGCGAGAGCACGCAGTAAAACGGGTTGCGCAGAACGACGACGCCGGCCGCTCCGGCCAACGCAAATCCAGCAAAGATGAAGAAGAAAAGGAAGGTCATCGTCGCTTGCGGCTATTCCCCTTCGGCTCTCAGTGGTGTGCGCTCTAGCGGCTCGGCCAGCAGCATTTCCTTCGTGAAGATCAAGTCCGAACGGTTGGCGTCGGAGAGCTCGTACTCATGGCCCATCGTGATCGCGTCGAATGGGCAGGCAATCTCGCAGTAGCCGCAGAAGATGCAGCGCGAAAGGTTGATCTCGTAAACGGCGGCGTAACGCTCGCCGGCCGAGACGCGGTGCTCGGGCGTGTTTTCAGCGGCCACTACACGGATGCAGTCGGACGGGCATGCGGCCGCGCAGAGCGAGCAGCCGACGCACTTCTCGAGGCCGCTGTCCTCAAAACGGTGGAGCTGGTGACGCCCGCGGAAGCGTGGGTAAACGGGGATCTTCTCTTCCGGGTACTGAACCGTGTCAACGCCCATCCGCAGCTGGCCAAAGGTCGTCTTGAGGCCGCGCAGCGTCTCGCCAAAGGCACGGTAGAGGCCGCCTGCGCCGCCCGCCTTCTGCGGTCCGCGGATTACTTCGATGACGTCTTTTTCTGGATCCCAGGCCATGTTCAAACTCCTATTAGACGACAACAATGATCGCGGTTATCAGGGCATTGAGCGTCGCCAGTGGAAGCAGAACCTTCCAGCCCAGCGACATCAGCTGGTCGTAACGAAGCCGAGGCAACGTAGCGCGGATCCAGATGAAGAAGGTGACGAAAGCCAGCATCTTGCCGATCACGATGAAAGGGGCGACCCAGTTCGGCGGGTCGATCCCAAACGGCAGCAGCCAGCCACCGAGGAAGAGCGCCGTCGCAATTCCCGAGACGACGATCATGTTTAGGTATTCGGCGAAGAAGTAGAGCGTGAACTTGCTGCCGCCAAACTCCGTGTTGTAGCCGCCGGTTAGCTCGGCGTCGGCCTCCATCAGGTCGAACGGTGGGCGGTTGGTCTCGGCGAAGCTGGCGACCATGAAGACGATGAAGCCGAAGAACTGCGGCACGATGTACCACATCCCCTGCTGCGCTTCGACGATCCCAGTAAGCGACATCGTCTGCGCCGTGATTACAACGCCGATCAGCGCCATCCCCTGCGGCACCTCGTAACTGATTAGCTGCGCAGCGGCGCGCATCGAGCCAAGGAACGAGTACTTCGAGCCGGAAGCCCAGCCGCCGAGCATCACGGAGTAGAAGCTGATCGCGCCGAAGGCGAAGACGTAGAGCGGGCCGATGCTGACATCGATCCCATAAAGGCCGGTCGCGGTGCCGAAGATATCTACGACCGGGCCGTAGGGAACCAACGCTAGCGCGCCGAAGGCCGCCACAATAGAGAGCACCGGCGCAAGTTCGAAGAGCCAGCCGATCGCCGTCTTCGGGCGGAACGGCTCCTTGCTCAGCAGCTTGATGATGTCGGCGATCGGCGTCATCGCGCCGTACAGGCCAACTCGATTCGGTCCGTAGCGGTTCTGGAAGCGCCCGAGGATTTTGCGCTCCATCATCAGCACGACCGGCACCAGCTGGAGGCCGATGAAAGCGAAAACGACGCTCTTGATGATCACCATCCACCAAGGCTCGATGTAGCCGACGAGCGCGAACGGGACGTCGATATTCAAGAGCGTTTTACCTCAACCAACGGGCCCTCGAGCAGCGCTGCGCTCTCTCCCGGAATTGAGGTTTGTAGGAAGACGGTCCCATCGGGGGCGCTGGCGCGAATGTGGGCTAGCCCTGTAACCGAATCTCCGTTCGAGGCGACGGTCACGTTCTCGCCGTGGGCGATGCCAAGCCGCTCGGCGTCTGCGGGAGAGATCTCAACGCGCTGGCGCGGATGGAGGAAGGCCAGCGCTGGCGACGCCTCAACTTCGGGCGAGGCCCAGATCGAGCGGAAGCTGCCGAGCCGAAGAAGGCCATTTGGTGAGGCGGCGACTGGTGGCGCGTCAAGCGTGAATGGCGCGGCGGGAGCGCTCGGGAACGAGGCCGCAGCTTCGCGCTCGCTCCAGCGAATCCCAACGCCGCCGAGCAGGTCGAGCGAAAGCCCAGCATAAAACGGCACCTGCTCGAAGATCCGCGCGCTGACCATTGAGCAGGTCAGAGCCTTCGGGTCGTTACCGATCCTTGCCGCAAGTTCGGCCAGCAGGGCCCATTCGGCGCGCGTCTCGCCTTGGCGCGCGATCGAGCGGCGCAGGCGCTGAACGCGGCTGTCGGGGTGAACGACGGTCCCTTCCTTCTCGGCGTAGGACTCGGCCGGGAAGACGACGTTGGCGTGCTCGATCACGGCCGGTGTGAGGAAGCCGGCGTGGGCGATCACGGCGCTGGCCTTGCCGAGCGCACGCTGCCAGAGCGCCGAGCTTGGCTGGTCGAGCAGCGGGTCGCTGTGAAGCAGGATCACCGCGGTCAGGTCGCCGGCGACAAGCGCCTCGCCGATCTGCTGTGAATCGCGGCCAGCGGTAGGAGCATCGCCAAGCCCGATCGAAGCGTTAGGCAGCACGCCAACCTCGCGCAGGCCGCGCGAGTTGGCGCCAGAAGGGATCTCCAACAGTCCGCCGCCATCGCGGCCGTCAAGCCCAAGCTGGTCAGCGAGGTTGAGCAGAGCGCGGGCGCCCTCGTTGCGGCGCGGCCCGGCCGTCAGTCGCTCGCCCCAAAGGATTACTACCTCTTCGCCGGCCTCACGCAGCTGCGCGGCAAGCGCAACAACGTCGTCTGGATCGGCGCCAGCGGCTGCCGCCAGCGAAGCCGAAGGCTGGCCGGCCAGTTCGGCGCCTAGCGCGGCGGCAAAGGCCTCGCCGCAGCCGGGCGCAAAGCGGGCGCTATGGGCGGCGCGCTCGTCGAGCGCCGACGGGCGGCTCGAGCCGATCAACAGCTTGACGCCATGGTGGCGCACGCCTTTGCGCAAGCGCAGGTCCAGAATTGGGGCGTCATCTACCGGCTCGCAGTCGAGCAAGAGAACGGCGTGGGCGTACTGAAGGTCAGGGACCGAAGCCTGCAGCGTCGGTGCGCTGAGCGCCCGCAGCAGCTCTAGCTCTAGTGCGCCGCCAGGTCGCGAATCAAGGTCGTTTGATCCGAGCGCCTCGCGCATTAGGTGGGTCAGCAGCACGCCCTCTTCGTTCGTCGTCTCGCCGCCGATCAGCGCACCGGTGTTGGCGCCGGCGTGCGAAAGCAACTTCGCGGCGGCCTCGATTGCAATCTCCCAGGTGACCGGCCGCAGCTCGCCACCGTCGCGCAGCATCGGCTCGGTGATGCGGGCGTCAACG
>JBIHZY010000027.1:0-13183 GCA_044240185.1 Solirubrobacteraceae bacterium | reverse complement strand
GAATCGGTCGAGCTTGGCTCAACCGGCACCCATCCCTGGGCCGATTACCGCGAGCAGCTCAACGTGCAGTCCGACCATTATCGCCGCGTGGTCGACGGCCTCCAGTACGTGGCAAGGCGCAACAACACCTTCTCGCTCCACGTCCACGTTGGGATTCGCGACGCCGACCGCGCTGTCCGCGTTTGTGACCGGCTGCGCGCGCTGCTGCCGACGCTGCTCGCGCTCAGCGCCAACTCGGTCTTCTTTGAAGGCCAGAACAGCGGGCTCGCTTCGGTCCGTACGCAAAGCTTCACGAAGTCATTCCCGCGCTGCGGCGTTCCGGATGCCTACGGCTCGTGGGAGAACTACCGCAGCTACCTCGAATTGCTTCTGGCAACAGGCTCGATCGAGGAAGACACGCAGGTGTGGTGGTCGGTCCGTCCACATCTAGCTTTCGGCACAGTTGAGGTGCGCATCTGCGACGCTCAATCAACGGCTGAGGAGTCAAACGCACTGACCGAGCTAATCGTTAGCTGCGTGCTGCAGTCTGCCCGTGACGACGATGAGGGCCGTCCAATTTTCGAGCCGCCGGCAAGGCTGATCGAGGAGAACCTTTGGCGCGCGATCCGTTGGGGCGCCGCCGGAGAGCTAATCGATTTGGAACGCGGCGCCTGCCTGCCAGCGCGCTCTGCTTTCGATCAGCTGCTCGAGTGGACTGCCCCGGTTCGGTCGGAACTTGGAATCGAGCCGCAGTTCCCGAAGCTCAACGGTGCCCAGCGCCAGGCGGCCGCGTATTCCGAGGGGCAGAGCATCGCCGACGTCTACGCTTCTACAGTGGCGCAGACGCGCCAGTCATTCGGGGGCGATCAGCCCACAAGTCCTACGGAGGTATCAACGTCGTGACCGACGAAACCGCAACACCAGATCAGCCTGAAGAAGAGATCGTCAGCGAGGCAGCTGCAGCCGGCCCGGGTGACAGCCAAGCGCCGCCTTCAGAGGAGGAGATGCGAGCCGCCTACGAGGCAGAGCTAAAGAATCTTCGCGTCGAGGACCTCGTTGCACAGACGGTCGTTTCGCTTCTCAACCTTGGGGCTCGCAAAGCCGGCCTGCTTCCAGGAACTGAGGACGAGACCGATCCAGTGCAGGTTGGGATTGCAATCGAAGGAATCCGTCGCCTGCTGCCGCTGATCGAGCCCGCGCTCGGCGAGAATGCGGCTTCGATCAAGGATGCGCTGGCACAGCTTCAGGTTGCCTTCACGAAACTGACCGGCGATCAGGGCGTTCCGCTTGCCCCAGAGGGCGCTGGCGAGGGTGGCGGCGAGGCTCCCGCTGGTGGCCCGGGCGGCGCTTCAGAGCCTGATCAGAAGCCCGCTGGAGGGCTCTGGACGCCTGGTCCGTAGCGACCGCAGAGCGGTTCCGTCGGAGATACCGATAGGATCGCTGAGCTTCAGAGCGCTGGGGACTGCAAATAGCCCCGTCGCAACGCGCCTGCTGCCTTATCGGCGGCTGTTAAATCAATTACTCCGGAGGATTCAACCACCGTGTCTGCATTTCTTACCGACCATGGGGTCATCATTGCTGTTGTCTCTGCGCTGATCGCCGTTACTTACGGCGTTGTGACTACTACGCAGCTGCTTGCGCTCTCGCCCGGCAACGCAGAGATGCAGCGCATCTCGGCCGCCATTCAGGAAGGCGCCCGCGCTTACCTCAACCGCCAATACCTCGTGATCGCAGCCGTCGGCGTTGTTCTCTTCATCGCCCTGCTCTTCATTCAAGACATCTACGTCGCCGTTGGCTTCGCGATCGGCGGCATCCTCTCGGGTGCAGCCGGCTACATCGGCATGAACGTTTCGGTTCGCTCCAACGCCCGCGTCGCCGAGTCGGCTCGTGATGGCATTGGCCCGGCGCTGAAGGTTGCCTTCCGCGGCGGCGCCATCACCGGCATGCTCGTCGTTGGTCTGGCCCTTCTGGGCGTGGCTGGCTACTACGGCCTGCTCACCTCTTACTTTGACCAGACGCCGAAAGAGTCCGTTGACGCTTTGATCGGCCTTGGTTTCGGTGGATCACTGATCTCCGTCTTCGCGCGTCTAGGCGGCGGCATCTTCACCAAGGCCGCTGATGTTGGCGCCGACCTCGTCGGCAAGGTCGAGGCGGGAATCCCTGAGGACGACCCTCGCAACCCGGCCGTGATCGCCGACAACGTTGGCGACAACGTCGGCGACTGCGCCGGCATGGCAGCAGACCTCTTCGAGACATACGCGGTAACAGCGGTTGCCGTAATGCTGCTCGGCGTGCTCACATTCAACGAGCAGGCAACTGTCGCGCTCTATCCGCTTGTTCTTGGTGCGGTCGCAATTATCGCTTCGATCATCGGCACATTCGCTGTCCGCAGCGAAAAGGGCAACGTCGAGCGCGCCCTCTACCAGGGGCTCGCAGTCTCGGGCATCATCGCCGCGATCGCCTTCTACCCGGTAACGGCTTGGATGATGGACGACATCACCTTCAAGAGCGCGGCCGGTGCGGTTGCCGCTCCGAGCGTGATTGATCTCTACCTCTGCGCACTAGTCGGCATCGTCGTCACCGCGCTGCTGTTCGTGATCACCGATTACTACACCTCGACCCGCTTCCGTCCGGTTCGCAAGACCGCCGAAGCGTCAGAGACAGGCCATGCAACGAACATCATCTCCGGCCTTGCACAGGGGCTCCAGGCAACGGCGCTTCCGGCGCTGGTCTTGGTCCTAGGCGTGCTCTGCTCATGGAAGCTCGCCGGTGGCGGCGTCCAGGGGATCTACGGAATCGGCGTCGCAGTGATGGGTCAGCTTTCGCTTACCGGTTTGATCGTCGCGCTTGACGCCTTCGGTCCAATTACCGACAACGCCGGCGGCATTGCCGAGATGGCGAAGATGCCGGAAGAGGTCCGCAACGTGACCGATCCGCTCGACGCGGTCGGCAACACGACGAAGGCCGTAACGAAGGGTTACGCGATCGGCTCAGCAGTGCTGGCGGCGATCGTTCTGTTCGCAGGCTTCAAGGCTGAACTCGCAGCAGAGGGCGTCGTCACGAGCTTCCCGATCGATGACCCAGCGATCCTGATGGGTCTGCTTATCGGCGGCATGATGGTGACACTCTTTGCCGCGCTCTCAATGGAGGCCGTCGGCCGTGCCGGCGGCATGGTTGTCGAAGAAGTTCGCCGCCAATTCCGTGAGAAGCCGGGCATCATGGACGGCAGCGAGCAGCCTGATTACGGCACCTGCGTCAGCATCGTGACGGCATCAGCTCAGCGCGAGATGATCGTTCCGTCGCTGATCCCAATCGTCTTGACGACGATCGTCGGCCTGATCTCGGTTGCTGCCCTCGGCGGCCTGCTAATCGGCGTAATCGTCGTCGGGTTCTTCTTCGCCGTAATGATGACCGCCGGTGGTGGAGCATGGGACAACGCGAAGAAGCTGATCGAAGACGGTGCCTTCGGCGGTAAGGGTTCAGAAGCCCACGCTGCATCGGTAACCGGCGACACGGTCGGCGATCCTTTCAAGGACACCGCTGGCCCGGCGATCAACCCGATGATCAAGGTTGCGAACATCGTCGCGATTCTGATCATTCCAATCATCACCTAGCGGCTGGCGAGGTAGCTCTTGACCGGCGAGACGAGCTTCTGGCATCCGTTTGCGGACATGGCCCAGGTTCAGGGCCGTGAGTTCGTTATCGATCGTGGCGAAGGCGCGTACGTTTGGGATGTAGACGGCAATAAGTACTTTGATGGGACTGCCAGCCTCTGGTGCGTCAACGTCGGTCACGGTCGTCACGAGATCGCCGATGCGGCCAGGGCTCAGATGGACACGCTCGCTACCTACCAGACCTTCGGCGGCTTCGCGAACAAGCCGGTGCTCGAACTTGCCGACCGGCTCGCAGCCAGCGCTGCGCCGATTATTGACGACGCAAAGATCTTCTTCGGCCTCGGTGGCGGCGACGCGATCGAAACGGCTGCCAAACTAGCGCGCCGCTATTTCGCCGCGACTGGGCAGCCAGAGCGGGTTCACATCATCGGCCGTACGCAGGGCTACCACGGCACTCACGGGATTGGCACCAGCATCGGTGGTATCGCCGCCAATCAGGTCGGGATGGGGCCGGTTGATCCGGCCGTCTCAAGTGTCCCGTGGGATTCGCTCGAGGCGCTTGAAGCGGAATTCGAGCGCGTCGGGCCCGACAAGGTCGCCGCCGTCTTCGCTGAACCTGTGATCGGTGCCGGCGGCGTCCACCGCGTGCCGCCCGGCTATCTCCAGGGTCTTGCGGCGCTCTGCACGAAGCACGGCGCGCTCTTCATCGCCGACTGCGTGATTGCCGCCTTCGGCCGGCTTGGAACTATGTGGGGCGTTGACCGCTTTGACCTGCGGCCCGACATGATGACCTTCGCTAAGGGCATCACGAGCGGCTACCTGCCACTCGGTGGCGTCGTCATCAGCGGCCGGATCGCGGAGCCGTTCTGGGAGGGCGATGGGCTTTGGTTCCGCCACGGGCAGACCTACTCCGGCCATCCAACCTGCTGCGCCGCCGCGCTCGCCAACCTTGACATTCTTGAGAACGAAGGGCTGTTTCAGCGTGGCCGCGAGCTCGAAGATGAGATTGCAGCGGCGCTCGAACCGCTTGAATCAGGGGAGGTTGTCGATCAGGCGCGAGCTGGTATCGGCGCTCTCGGAGCGGTTTCATTCAAGCCAGAGCTGCTCGCGGATCATCCTGACCTGCCACTGCGAACCTTCGCCGCCGCCAAGCAGCGTGGCGTGCTCGTGCGGCCTCTTGGCGATGGAATTGCGATCTCACCTTCGCTAGTCACGACTGAGCAAGATCTTCAGCAGGCGTCAGTAGTTCTCGCCGAGGCGCTCGCGGCAGTCGCAGAGTCGCTTTGAGCCGCTGAGAGAATGTTCTCAGCGTTTCCTCGCTCCGCGCCCCGCAATAGACTGATTCTCTTAACGATGAATGAGCTTTTGACGTAGATGGCGCGGCGCCGCCTTCATGGTCTCCAGCGTGTGCTGGGGGTCAACGCGCTCTTCTCAACCGCCTACGGCAACGTCGGTTCGTCGATCTATTACGCACTTGGCCTCGTTGCCTCGTTTGCGCTCGGCCTGACGCCGATTGTCTTCGTCATCGCTGGCTTCATCTTCTTCCTCACGGCCAGCAGTTACTCCGAGGCGACTTCGATGTACCCAGAGGCCGGTGGTTCGTCGAGCTTCGCGCGCCGCGCTTTCAACGAGTTTTGGTCCTTCTTCGCTGCTTGGGGCCAGATGCTCAATTACACGATCACAATCGCGATCTCTGCCTTCTTCGTGCCTCACTACATCGGCGGCCTCTTCTGGGAGCCTTTGCGAACGGCCCCAGGGGACATCATCTTCGGCATCGGCGTCGTCATCGTGCTCGCCACAATCAACGTCTTTGGTGCCAAGGAATCGACCGGCGTCAACGTCACGCTGGCGCTCGTTGATTTCGCCACCCAGCTGCTGCTGGTGCTAATCGGCGGCATTCTCGTCTTCTCGCCCGATGTTCTGATCAACAACATCGAGTGGGGGGTGGCGCCAACTTGGAAGGACTTCCTGATCGCGATCCCGGTCGCAATGATTGCCTACACAGGGATCGAAACGATCTCGAACATGGCCGAGGAGGCCAAGGACGAAGCGGTAACGATCCCGAAGGCGATCAACCGTGTCGTCATTGCCGTCTTTGCGATCTACGCCGCGCTGCCAGCGGTCGCGCTCTCGGCGCTGCCGGTCGTCAAGCAGCCCGACGGCAGTTACCAGACGCTGCTCGGCGTATCGAGCGAAGAAGGCGGCTACGCCGGCGACCCTGTGCTCGGCGTCGTCAAGCAGATTGATCTTGGGATATTCCAAGGCGCGGCCGAGATTTATGTCGGTCTGCTCGCCGCCACGATCCTTTTCATCGCGACCAACGCCGGCATCATCGGCGTTTCAAGGCTCGTCTACTCGATGGGGGTTCACCGACAACTTCCAAATAAGCTGCGCGAGCTGCACCCACGCTTTGGCACGCCGTGGATCGGAATCATTCTCTTCAGCGCCGTTGCCTGCGTGGCAATCACGACCGGTCAGGCTGACTTCCTCGGCAACCTCTACGCCTTCGGCGCAATGCTCAGCTTCACGATTGCGCACCTCGCTGTAATCAAGCTGCGTTTCCGCTACCCCGACTTCCCGCGGCCATATCGCGGGCCGATGAACCTGCTCGTTGGTGGCGTCAACATTCCAATCTTTGCCGTCCTCGGCGCGATTGGCACAGGATTGGCGTTCATCGTTGTTACGGTGCTCCGCCTCGACGTTGCGATCGCCGGCTGTAGCTGGCTCGCAATCGGCTGCGTCATCTACCCGCTCTACCGCCGAAGTCAGGGCCTAAGTTTGACCGAGACAGTCTCGGTTGAAATCAAGGCGCCGGTCACGGTTGGCGAGGCCGCTTACGAATCTGTTCTAGTGGCGCTAGAGCCACCGGACTATTCGCCTGCATCGGTTGCCACGGCAATTCGGCTCGCCGCGCGAAGGCGGCGTGGGATTCACATCCTTGTGCCGATCCCTGTGCCCTCTTCGGTGCCAATTGACGCCGAGATGCCAGAGCAGGAAGAGCGCGCGCAAGCAATGATTGAGCAGGCCCGACTCCAGGGCGGCCGTCTAGTCACGGGGCGCTGGATCAAGGTTCGAGCAGGACAGGCCGGCGGGATGATCGTCCAGGAGGCAATAGATCTGCGCGCGAGGGCAATTGTGCTGGCGCTACCGCGTCGGCAGGGCGGCAACATCTTCGATAAGGGGATCGAGACGGTTCTGCGCGAACGGCCTTGCCGTGTGATCATCCAAAGCGACCCGGCAAGCCACAGGGCGAGCTTGCGCGACGAGCTAGACGCCGACGAGGTGTCGCTATGAGTTCGCCGTCTGGTCGCAACCTGCACGCATCAACAACCGCCGTCTTCTCGGCGCTAATGGTTCTAATTGGCGCCGGTTTGGTGATACGCACGCTCACGCTCGGTGGGGGGCTGTTCTCGATCGGCGTGATCATGGGCGCGCTATTCGTTGTCGCGGGCTTGGGGCGTCTTTGGGTAGCGATGCGGGGGGCAAAGTAATGGCGCCAGAGACGGCGAGGAATAAGCAGACGTTCGGCCGCGAGCTTGGTTCCCCGGTGCTCTTCAGCGTCATCTACACGGTGATTGCCAGCGCGATTTACATCTGCCTTGGTGTTGTCGCCGGCTACGCGCTCGGCCTCACTCCAATCGTTTTCCTCGCCGGCGGCTTGATCTTCGTCCTCGCCGCAATGACCTACGTCGAGGGCTCGTCACTCCATCAAGAGCGGGGCGGTTCAACCGTCTTCGCTCGCTTCGCTTTCAACGAGTTCTGGAGCTTCGTCGCGGGCTGGGCAATCCTGCTTGATTACGTGATCCTGCTCGCCGCTGCGGCGCTCTCCGCCACCAGCTACCTGCAAGCCTTCTGGGCCCAGCTTGGCGAAGGTGCGATCGAGGGCGTGCTGATCATCGGCATCCTGCTTTACGTCGCGGTTCGAAACATCCGCGGCTTCTCAACCACCCGTTCGAGGCGGATCGCGATCCTCGTTGTAGCCGACATCGTCTTGCAGCTTGCGCTGATTGGCCTCGGCCTGATCTTCCTGCTCGAACCGGGGACGCTGGTCTCCTCAATCGAGCTCGGTTCCAGCCCAACGCTCCAGAACGTGATCGTCGCGCTCGGCATTGCGACCGTCGTTTCGACCGGGCTCGAATCGGCATCAGGGCTTTCCGGCGAGGTCGGGGTTGGGCGATCCGGCCTGAAGCGGCTCGTCACCAGCTCCTCTCTCACGGTGATCATCGTCTACACCGGAATTGCGGTCGTCGCGATCAGCGCCCAGCCGATCATCGACGGCCAAACGGCGCTATCGACGACCTACAAGGACGCGCCAATGCTCGGTCTAGCCGCAGGGTTTGATCAGCAGTGGCTGGCGCAGGGAAGCCGCTTTGTGATCGCAGCGATCGCCGTTGTAACGCTAGTTGCGGCCGCCAACTCAACGATGCTCGGGCTCTCGCGGCTGGCCTACTCGCTTTCAACCCATCGCCAGATCCCGAGCGCTCTCGGGCGCCTTCACTCGACTCGCTTTACGCCGTGGGTTTTGATTGTGCTCGCCACGATCGTCGCGATCGCGCTGGCCATGCCGGGTGATCTACTGCTGCTGCTGAACGTTTATGCCTTCGGGGCGATGCTTGGGCTGACAATCGCTCACGCCTCAATCGTGCGATTGCGGATCACTCAGCCAGATCGGCCGCGCCCGTATTCGATGCCGTTCAACATCAAGATCTCGGGCAAGAGCATTCCGCTTCCCGCGGTCCTCGGAATGGTTCTCAGCGCGCTGATCTGGATCAGCGTGGTCTGGACACATCCGTCAGCGCGCTGGGTTGGCTTCGGCTGGATGGCAGCCGGGCTGCTGCTCTACTTCGTCTACCGCCTTTCAACCGGCAAGACGCTGACGCGGCGCGTCAGCGTTCCACGCGAAGCGCTCCGCGGCGAAGCAGCGGAGCTTGAGTACGACTCGATCCTTGTGCCGATCACCGGCAGTGTGCTCGACGACGACATCATGCAGACGGCCGGCCGGCTCGCAGCCGAGGCAAGTGAAGAGGACGGCTTTGAAGGTGAGGCGCGGATCGAGGCGCTTTGGGTGACCGAGGTCCCGATGTCGCTGCCGATCGATGCGCGCCTGCCGGAGGAAGAAACTCGCCGCGCGCGGGCTGCGCTTGCGCGCGCCAAGGCTGTTGGCGAGGAGTACGACAACGTCCAGGTTGACACTGCGAGAGCCCGTGGTCGCCGTGCCGGCCAAACGATCATCGCCGAAGCCCAGCGACGTGGCGTGCAGGCGATTGTGCTCGCGGCCGAAGAGCCGACAAGGATTACCGGCGGCGCGCTGCTCGGCGCCGGCTATTCAGGCGACCTTGTGATCGGCGAGACAGCCCGTTACGTGCTTTCGCACGCGCACTGCCCCGTCATTGTCACGGCGCCGTCGGCGGGCGATCAGGCAGTCTCCGCTGGAGCGCCCGCCGAGCCGCCCGCCGAGCCGGACGCCGAAGCGCCAGAACGCTAGGATTCGGCGAGATGTCATTCGTCCTAATCGTTGGCTCCGGTCGTGTTGGATCGACCGTTGCGCGCAACCTGCTTGCCGCCGGTCACGAGGTTTCCGTGCTCGATGGCGACCCACTCTCACATGAGCGCCTCGATGCCGGCCAGGATTCGACCTGGGAAGGGGCCGGGGGGCGTTTCACGATTGGTCAAGCGATCGAGCGTGACGCTCTCGTCGAGGCGGGAATCGAGAGCGCAGACGTCTTCATCGCCTCTACCAACGGCGACAACACAAACTTGACGATCGCCCAGATCGCGCAGAAGATGTTCAAGGTCCCACGCGTGCTCGTCCGCGTGATGGACCCAGCGCGAGCGGAGTGGTACAGCTCCCAGGGAATGGAGACAATCTGCCCGACCAGCTACGCGGTCGGCATGTTCGAGAAGGCGCTTGAGACGCCCGAGGCTGGTTCCTGATGTACGCCGTAGTGATCGGTGGAGGCAAGGTTGGCCTCAACCTGACTCGCGAGCTGCTGGCGAAGGGCACCGAGGTCACTTTGATTGAGTCGCGCCGCGATCGTTACCTGCGGATGGATGCTGAGCTTGGCTTTGTTGTTCAGTACGGCGATGGCACGGAGCTTTGGGTGCTTGAGCGTGCGGGAATCCAACGAGCCGATCTCGTCGTTGCCGTCACCGGCGACGACGAGGACAACATCCTGATCTGCCAGATCGCTCGCGACAAATACCAAGTCGAGCGCTTCATCTCACGCGTCAACAACCCGCGCAACAGGCAGTACTTCGAACTTCTTGACATCCGCCCGGCATTTTCGGCGACCGATCTCATTCTCCGCTTGATCGAGCACGAGGTCCCCGATTATGGCCTCGTCCACCTGCTCGACCTGCCTGACGAGCAGCTTGAAGTGATCGAGATAGTTGTCTGCGAAGGTTGTCGGGCCGCGGGTCTCGAAGTGCAGCAACTCGAGCTGCCTGAGGGCAGCATCGTGATCTCGGTGCTGCGCGACGAGGGCGGCTTCGTGCCGAAGGGCGACACCGTGATCAACGCCGGCGACGAAGTGCTCGTCTGCCTCGATCCGGGCCTCGAGCCGCAGGTCACGGCGCTCTTCGAAGCAGCCAAGTAGAGCCCTTACCGCCTATACTTGGCGACGCATTGCGGGATGGTGTAATGGCAGCACGCCTGGTTCTGGTCCAGGAAATTGGGGTTCGAATCCCTGTCCCGCAGCTTTATGTCGTCAACGTGGCTGGGAAGCCTTCGGCCACGAGGGTTGGTCCTGCTGCGGGCCTCTGGGCAACGGCGTTGTAGTGCGCCGCGATTGTCGGGTTATCAGACCAGCGGGAGCCTGCTTCGAAGTCGCCGCTCCAACCAGTCAACATCGCGAGGAAACCGTCGGCGATGGTGAATTGCGGGCCGATCAGGAAGGGACCATCGCCGATCTGTGCGGCAAGCACGTCGGCAACCCGAGCAAGCTCCGCAACAGACGCCTCTTGGACGGCCTCTAAGCCCGCTGCGTCGCTTGTGTATTGGTCTGGGTAGTACCAGCGTAGGAATGAGGCCTGAGCGGTGTTTGTGAGCAGCGTGAGCCAGCGCAGCGTCTTCGCCCAGTCGTCGCTGCCCGCTGGCGGCATCAAGGCGGCGTCGGGGTACTTCTCGGCGATGTGGAGGCAGCATGCAGCGGCCTCCGTCAGAACTAGTTCGCCGTCAACGAGCGTTGGCACCTTGCCCATCGGGTTTAGCGCGTCGTAGCCGGCGGGGGAGATGTTGATGCCAGCATCGTCGCGCTCGACCTGCACCAGTTCGTAGTCGGCGCCTGCTTCGTCGAGCGCGATCCGTGCTGCCGTCGCGGAGCTACCGGGAATTGTGTAGAGAGTGATCATCTGTTGCACGCTATCACCGCTTCACGGCCGGATACGCTTAAGGCGTGAGCACCTCCTCATTGCGAGAACTTTGGAACCGTGGCCAGCGTGGCTGGCCAAAGAATGCGCCGATCGCACAGTTCCCCAACGCGCCGCTGTTGGCGGCGATTGCGGCTTGGATCGTGGGCCATTTCACTAGCGGCTCAATAGACGACGCAGCCTCGGCGGTGTTCTACGTTGCGCTCAGTTGCTTCGCCTGGTGGGAGGTCACCGACGGAGTGAATAATTTCCGCCGCGTGATGGGAGTGGCGGTGTTGCTGTACGTGGTCGTCAGCCTTGCAGGCAAGCTCGGCGCCTGAGCGCCACAGGGCGCGTTAGGAAGCGATTGGGGCGAAACCGCCTGCTTTGTAGGTAAGCCCTGGCAGGGCCGTCCCCATCTGCTCAGCGAGCCAGCGTGAAACCTCAAACAGCGCTTCAAGATTGACCCCGGTTTCGATCCCCATCCCTTCGAGCAGGTAGACGAGGTCCTCGGTCGCGATGTTTCCGGTTGCGTTCGGCGTGAAAGGGCAGCCGCCGAGCCCGCCCGTTGATGCGTCGAAGATCGTTGCGCCGGACTCGACTGCGGCGACGGCGTTCGCGTAACCGGTGTTACGCGTGTTGTGGAAGTGAACTCCAACCGTAAGCCCGAGGCCCAGCGTCTCGGTCACGAGCTCGCGAACCTGCGTTGGCACGCCGACGCCGATCGTGTCCGCCAGCATGATCTCCTCAACGCCGCCCGCAGCGAGATGTTCGGCGGCGGAGAGCACGCGTGAGGCTTCAATCTTGCCGTCGTAGGGGCAGCCAAAGGCGACCGAAAGCGTCACGGCGTAGGCGATGCCATCGGCCTTGGCTCGTTCAGCTAGCTCAATTCCAACCTGTGTCGCCGCTTCAACCGTCGTGCCTTGGTTTTTTTCGGCGAATGTTTCGCTCAGAGGGACGACGTACTGCACCAGATCTACACCGCAGGCGATCGCACGCTCGTAGCCACGCTCGTTGAGAGCGAGCCCAGCGTAGGCAAGTCCGGGCTTGCGCTCGATCAGTTCCATTACCTCCTCGGCGCCGGCCATCTGAGGCACGCGCTTCGGATTGACAAAGCTGACCGCTTCGATCCGCGGCAGCCCTGTAGCCGCCAGCCGGTTCACGTATTCAGCGCGCTGCTCCGGGCTTAGGATCGGTTCAGCATTCTGGAGGCCGTCGCGCGGCCCAACGTCACAGAGAATTAGAGGACGTCCGGTCATTTCGTTCCTTATGACGGTACGCGGCCGTTGACTGGCAGCAGCTCGCGGTCACCGAGTCCGCGCAGCACGTGGAGGTCATTTGCCCCGGGCGGGAAGACATCGATCGAGTATTGGACTGCGTCACCGTCGTTGATGTGGATTGTTTCGGTGATTTCGAGCGCACCGGTCGTCCGCTTGACGCCGAGTGCAGCGCCGACCTCTTCGTCGGGCTCAAGCAGTCGCGGCCTGATGACGGTTCGCGCGAAGGCGACTGGGACGCCCGCACCAATCAGGATGTCGAGCATCATTTGGCCGCGTTCGATCGCCGACTGCAACTTCTCCAGCGATGGAAGCGGCACAGAAGGGTGGATCCAGTCGCGCATGTGGGCGGCGGGGTCCTTGTCGACAAGAAGCGTTCGCTCAACGCAGAGCGCATCAGAGTTCTTTCGTAGGTTCAGCGCCTCGGCGACATAACCAGGCGCGCGCTGCTGCGAAATCGAGACATCGCGGCCCTTGACTGTGTGCCCTTGGCGGCGCGCGAGCGAAGCGTACGACTCAAGGACTTCGAGCCCCTCGCTGAAAGCTGAAGGAACTGCGACGCGGCCAACGTAGGTCCCTGACCCTTGGCGACGGACGATTTCGCCATTGGCAGCGAGCCGCTCGAGCGCTAAGCGCAGCGTTCCCCGCGAAATGCCGAGCATCGCGGCAATCTCCTGCTCCGGCGGCAGGCGGTCTCCCGGACGGTGGTTCCCAGGCCCGAGCCACTCGCGCAGCGAGATCTCGGCGCTGTCAACGACCGAAACCCGCGCCTCGGGCTTTGCTGGCGCGGCTGCCATCAGCGGGCGCCTAGCTTGCGCTCGAGAGGGCCGTCGGATAGAGCGGGGCGGGGCATCGCGAGCAGATTACTGACAGCCGCTGCCGTCGTGTTCTCGGTTTGGATTAGAACAGTCCGACAGTGTTGCCGTCGGCGTCAATATCGATGTCGAACGCGGCTGGCGTCTTGCC
>JBIHZY010000026.1:0-13214 GCA_044240185.1 Solirubrobacteraceae bacterium | reverse complement strand
AGACCGAGGTGCTCGAGAAGAAGGAATCGAAGAGCAAGCCCGACCGCGGCGTCGTTAAAGTTCACACCCGAGTCTTTAATCAAGAGGGTGTGCTGGTGGCCGAGTTCAAGCGGCTCGTACTAGTGCCCCGCCGCGAGCCCGGCGAATCCGCCGCTTAGGAGCCTTAAATAAATGACCGATACGGCCGTTCCGACAGAACACGAAGCGCTCGTCGCCTGGGTCGACGAGATCGCCGCGATGACGAAGCCCGACAGCGTCGTCTGGTGCGACGGTTCGGCCGAGGAGTACGAAGGGCTCTGCCAGCTACTGGTTGAGAAAGGCACCTTCCGCAAGCTCAGCGAAGCCAAGCGCCCCAACTCCTACCTCGCCTGGTCTGACCCAAGCGACGTGGCCCGCGTAGAGGACCGCACCTACATCTGCTCCGAAAAGGAGCACGACGCCGGCCCAACCAACAACTGGGAAGCGCCGGCCGTGATGCGCGACAAGCTGGTTCAGCTCTTCGAAGGCGCGATGACCGGCCGCACGATGTACGTCGTGCCGTTCAGCATGGGGCCGCTCGGCTCCGACAAGTCCTACATCGGTGTGCAGGTAACCGACTCGCCCTACGTCGTTGCCTCAATGCGCGTGATGACGCGGATGGGCGCCAAAGCGCTGGCACAGATCGGCAGCGACGGCCGCTTCGTGCCTTGCGTGCACTCGGTTGGAATGCCGCTCTACGAAGGCGTCGAGGACGTCGTCTGGCCTTGCAACGACGACAAGTACATCGTCCACTTCCCTGAATCGCGTGAGATCTGGTCCTACGGCTCCGGCTACGGCGGCAACGCGCTGCTCGGTAAGAAGTGCTTCGCGCTGCGGATCGCCTCGGTGATGGCGCGCGACGAAGGCTGGATGGCAGAGCACATGCTGATTCTCAAGCTGACCTCGCCTGAAGGCGCAGTGAAGTACATCGGCGGCGCCTTCCCATCGGCCTGCGGCAAGACCAACCTTGCGATGTTGATCCCAACGCTCGAGGGCTGGACCGTCGAGACGATCGGCGATGACATCGCTTGGATGAAGTTCGGAGACGACGGCCGCCTTTACGCAATCAACCCTGAGGCCGGGTTCTTTGGCGTAGCCCCGGGGACGAGCGAGAAGACGAACCCCAACGCGATCGCTTCGATCGGCGAGAACACCGTCTTCACGAACTGCGCGCTGACCGACGACGGCGACATCTGGTGGGAAGGGATGACCGACGAGGCCCCCGATCACCTAATCGACTGGCACGGCAACGACTGGGCTCCGGGCTCGGAGACGCCTTCCTCTCACCCCAACGCGCGCTTCGCCTGCCCGGCAGATCAGGACCCGGCAATTGCGCCCGAGTGGCAGGACCCGGCCGGCGTGCCGATCGACGCTTTCCTCTTCGGTGGCCGCCGCGCGACGGTCGTGCCGCTGGTGCGCGAGGCGTTCGACTGGAAGCACGGCGTCTTCCTCGGCGCGACGATGAGCTCCGAGATGACAGCCGCTGCCGCCGGCACGGTCGGCCAGCTCCGCTTCGACCCGATGGCGATGCTGCCGTTCTGCGGTTACAACGTTGGCGATTACTTCGCCCATTGGCTGAAGCTCGGCGAGCAGGCCGACGCCGACAAGCTGCCGAAGATCTTCTACGTCAACTGGTTCCGCAAGGGCGACGACGGCCACTTCATCTGGCCCGGCTTTGGTGAGAACAGTCGCGTGCTGGAGTGGGTCTTCCGTCGCTGCGACGGTGACGCCGAAGCAGTCGAGACGCCGATCGGGCTAGTGCCCGCTGCCGGCTCGCTCAACGTTGACGGCCTCGAAATCGATGCCGACGACCTTGAAGCGCTGCTGACCGTTGACGAGGCCGCCGTTTCGGCTGAGATTGATCAGGTCCGCGGCCATCTCGACAGCGTTGGCGATTCATTGCCAGGGACGCTGCGCGATGAGCTAGCTGCGCTTGAGCAGCGACTCGCTAGCTGAGATTCGTAGCCGCGAGCTAGTGACGGTGCTGGTCGCCGGTTGCTGGCGGCCGCGATTCCTCGGCCAGTGAGGAGATCGCGAGCGTGCCGCGTGTAGCGCCGGTGAGGACCTCGGTCGCCTCGTCCATCGAGCGCGCGTAAAGCTCTACGAGCAGGTGGATCGTGATCGAATCTTCGTCGTGCTTGTGGTAGCGCACGTGGGTGAAGAACTCGCGCGTGCCGTTGTCGCCGAAGGCGGCGTAGGAGAGCGCGTCGCCGGCCTCAGGGCCTGAGCAGCTCTCAACGTCTGCGGCGCCAACAGTTACTGCGCAGGACGCGACCCACGGTGTGCCGGTGACCATCCGCTCCCAGCGGTCCTCGATCGGTTCAACGCGGCCGTCGCGGAACGCAAGGTGAGGTTGGTCGTGCATGCACTCGAGGCACTGGACGACGGCTTCCTGCAGCTCGTCGATTACCTCGGCGCGCTCGCCTGTTGAAGGGTCAATTTTGTGGATTCCTTCGTAGTGAACCTGAATCTCGAGGTCGGTTGACCAGCAGCGATAGCAGCGCAGCCAGGCATTTGTCTCAACGGCAGGTTCCACGAAAGCTCATTCTATGCGGCTAGGCTCGCGCCGTGAGCGAGAAGGCGAAGAGCGATGTAATCGGCGCCGTGCTGGCGGGTGGCAGCGGCAGCCGGATCGGTGGCGCTAAGGCGACCGCGCAGCTCGACGGCCAGGCACTGATTACTTACCCGCTCACGGCGGCCTTGGGCGCCCTCGGCTCTGTAGCGGTCGTCGCCAAAGATGATGTTGAGCTTCCGCAGCTGGACCAGCGCGTTGAGCTGTGGATCGAGCCGGACGAGCCGCGTCACCCGGTCGTTGGCGTGATCGAGGCACTGCGCAGAGCGGAGGGGAGGGCGGTGCTGATAATTGCCTGCGACCTTCCGCTGCTGACGAGGGAGGTTGTCGCCTTGATCGCCAGCGCTGACGCCGAAGGCAGCGTCGCCGTACTAGCCAGCGCCGCCGGGCGCCCGCAGCCGCTGCTGGCTCGCTACGAGCCGGCCGCGCTCGCGTTGCTCGAGAAGTTCGACACCGACGGCCCGATGACCGAGCAGGTGATGGCTCTACTGCCAACGCTCGTCGAGGTGCCGGCCGAGGCCAGCTTCAACGTCAACGACCTCGAGCAGTTAAAAGAGGTCAGCCGCCGATTGCGCTCATCGTCCGAGCAGGCTGAATGAAGCCCGGCTCGCCGACGTGGTGCTTTAGCTCTTTGCGCCAGACGGCATCACGGACAATCTGAATCAGCTCATCGTCGCTGGCGCCTGAGCGAAGCGGTTCGCGCAGATCGGTTTCGTGGAGCGAGAAGAGGCAGGTGCGCAGCTTGCCTTCGGCCGTCAAGCGAATCCGGTTGCAGTCGGAGCAGAACGGCTCGCTGACCGGGTTGATCAAACCGATCCGTCCCTTGCCGTCAGCGAAGTTGTAAACCTTCGCCGTCGCACTTGGCTCGCGCGGCTGCTGTTCGAGCGGGTGGATCGCGTTGATTGCGGCGAGGATCTCGGCGCCGCTCAAGACCTTCTCCGGTTCCCAGGCGTGGTCGGCGTCGAGTGGCATGAACTCGATGAAGCGAACCTCGAACGGGAACTCTCGTGCGAACTCAACGAAGGCCGGAATTTCGTTCTCGGTGAAGCCGCGGATCGCGACGGCGTTGATCTTGATCGGGTGGGCCTCGGGGAAGGCGGCCAGCGCGTTTAGCCCTTCGAGCACCTGCGGCAGCGCGTCGCGGCGCGTCAGCTCGTAGAACTTGTCTTGCTGGAGCGAGTCGATTGAGACGTTGAAGCGGTTCACGCCGGCGGCAACGAGCGCGGCCGCGTCGCGGCCGAGCAGGAAGCCATTGGTAGTTACGGAGAGGTCTTCGACGCCGGGGAGCTGCGCCAGCATTGCGGCGAGCTTGGGGAAGTCCTTGCGGACGAGCGGCTCGCCACCGGTTAGGCGAACGTCGCCTACGCCGATCGAGGCCAGCAGGCCAACGATCCGCGTGATCTCCTCAAAGTCCAGAACCGAGGAGCGCTCAAGCCACTTCAGGCCCTCGGCCGGCATGCAGTACTGGCAGCGGAAGTTACAACGGTCGGTTACCGAGATCCGTACGTCGCCGATGCTGCGGCCGTGGCCGTCAACTAGTTGCTCTCGCTCCACGCTCTGGAGGATAACCGGCTGCGCGCCAGTGTCCTTCCGGCTCACTGCGCGGCGTCGGCGCGGGCCTGCAGTGCTTCGTAGAGCGCGGCGAAGTCAACTTCGCCGAAACCCTCGGCTGAGGCTTCGGCCATCAGCTCGCGGGTCTGGGCTGCGTAGTCGAACGGAGTTCCCCCCTCGGCCGCCAGCTCAAGCGCTAGGTCGACGTCTTTGATCATGTGGTCGAGGCGAAAGAGCGTGTCGTACTCGCGATCGATCATCGGTTGGGCCTTTAGCTGAGCCATCCGCGAATCGGCCGCACCGCCGTCAATCACTTCGGTCAGGGCTGCGAGGTCTACACCGGCGTCGCGGGCGACGATCAAGGCTTGGGCCAGAACGGCAGCGTTGCTGGCGGCTATCGCGTTCGTGATCACCTTGATCATCTGGCCCTGCCCGAGCGCGCCGCAGTGAACGGTCTTGGCGCCGAGCACGTCGAAGATCGGCGCAGCGCGCTTGAGGTCGGCTTCACTGCCTCCAGCCATGATCGTCAGCGTCCCGGCCTCTGCGCCGGGGGAGGAGCCCGTTACCGGAGCGTCGATGAAGGCGATGCCGTGCTCGCCGAGCCGCTCCCCGAGCGACTGCGCCATCTGCGGTGAGATCGTCGACATGTCGATGCAGAGCATTCCTTCGCGCGCCCCGGCGATCACTCCCTGCTCGCCGACAAGAATCTCCTCGACCTGTTCGCCATTAACGACGATCTTGATCACGACGTCGCTGGCGGCGGCTAGCTCAGCAGGAGTTGCGGCGACGTTCACGCCGTGCTCGGTGGCGAACGCCTCGGCTGTTGCGGCGGTGCGGTTCCAGACCGTCATCTCGTAGCCAGCGGCAGCGAGGTTGGCGGCCATGCGCGAGCCCATGATCCCAAGCCCAATAAAGCCGATCCGCTCCCGCGCCATCAGGTGAGTAGGTCGCCGACCGCTTCGGCGAACAGTTCTGTATGGCGATCAACGTCGTGCGCGGTCGTCTGAGGCGCAATCAGAGCCATGTTGTGGAACGGCGTGATCATTACGCCGCGGTTGAGCGCGTAGAGGTG
Organism: Solirubrobacteraceae bacterium; assembly: GCA_044240185.1. GTDB lineage: Bacteria > Actinomycetota > Thermoleophilia > Solirubrobacterales > Solirubrobacteraceae > F1-60-MAGs163. The sequence continues at coordinate 8,001 of JBIHZY010000026.1, read as the reverse complement.
GAGGAAGTTCTCCAGCTCTGTGTCGTGCGAGGCATGCGCTGCGGTTCCGTTGCGAGCTGGCTCGGGTAGGAACTGGTACTCGGCGCGGCATCCGAGCTGGGTAACGTTCCACGGTAGGTCGTAAGAGTTGATCGTCTGCTGGACGCCCGCGGCGAGCCGAGCCGCGAGCGGGATCGTATGAGCGAAGCAGTCCTCGTCGAGTGTTGAGGAGAGAGTTGCTGCCATCGCGGCGCTCGAGAGCGCGTTGCCCGCCAGCGTGCCGCCGATACCTCCGGTGTCCTCGTAGTCGGCGTCTTCCTGAGCAAACATCTGCTCGAGCACGCTGTCGCAGACGCCGAGCGCGCCGCAGGGAACGCCGCCGCCAATCGACTTGCCAATCGTGACGAGGTCAGGATCTAGGTTCCAGGCGGTCGTGCAGCCGCCGGGGCCGGCCGAAAAGGTGTGAGTTTCATCGATCAGCAGCAGCGTGCCGTGCTTGCGCGTGAGTTCGCGCAGCGCCGTCATGTAGCCGTCGTCGGGGAGGATAATTCCCATGTTCGTCATCGCCGGCTCGGCTAAGACGATCGCAATCTGCTCCGTCGCTAAGGCCTGTTCCAGCGCGGTGAGGTCGTTGAACTCGATCGCGACCGTCGTTTCACCAGGATCGACGGGGGCGCCTACGTTCCCTTCACGCGCGCCGGTGACGCCGCCGTGACTGACGGCGAAGGCCTCATCAACCGAGCCGTGATAGCAGTAGTTATAGACCAGCACCTTCGGCCTGCCGGTGATCTGGCGGGCAATTCGAAGCGCCGTGCGGTTGGCGTCGGTAGCTGAGAGAGTGAATAGCCAGCGGCCGAGCTTGAAACGGCGGGAGAGCTCCTCCCCGACCCAGACGGCGTCCTCGGTTGGGAGCATCATCGTGATTCCGCTCGCGCCCTGGGTGGCCACCGAAGCGGCAGTCGCCGCAGGCGAGTGGCCAGCCATCGCGCCGGTGTCACCGAGCGCAAGGTCGATGTACTCGTTGCCGTCAACATCGGTGATCCGCGCACCATGGCCCTCAGCAGCGAAGACCGGATGACCGCCGGCCCAAAGCATCATCCACGGCATCGGAACGCCACCGACGAGCGACCCTTGCGCTCGTTCGTAAAGCTCTCGTGAACGCTGGTGGGTGACAGCGAAGCTTTCAAGCTCACGGGCGAGCAGCGCGCGTAAGCTCGCGCGGTTAATGCTTGCTTTGCGATCTTCGCTCACCGGGTTAGAGGTTATCTGCAGCAGCGAGAGCTAGCGCCCGGCGCTGGCCAGCGGGGCGAGCGTCGAGCCGCCGCTGACGGTGAAGAGCTGAACGCGGGCGCTAGTTCCTCTGAGCGTCGCCGGCGGCAGGATGATTCCAAACTGGACGCCTCTGGGTGTGTCGAAGCTTTCGCCAACGGCGACGATGCGGCCATTGACAGCGGCCGCGAGCGGTGCCTTCGCTGCCAACCCGGAGGTGCTGCCGGTCAGGTAAATCTGCAGCACGCCGCTGGCGCGGTCGATGCGCGAATACAGCTCGGGGTGGTTGATTACGCCACTAGCGCTGCTCGACGTGGTGGGCAGCGAGGCGACCCGCTTGCCGATCAGGCCCTGGTTTGGCCCTAGGCGGTAGAGGCCATCCTGACCACCGGGGAAGGTCGTCGTCCATTCGGCCACGAGCTGATCGCGGCGTTTCATCACCTCCGCCGATTGGCCTCTAACTTTGCGCTGCTGGCGCCCGTTGCGGACAGCGATCGCGGTGCTCGTGTGCTCGGCGCTGAGAGGAATCCCGTCGAACTTCAGGCCGGCCCCGGTCTTCGTCACCTCGGCGATCGTCGGCGCGATGTCGACCGAGCGGGTAGGCGCAGTGCTTACCGTGCCGCTCGTTTGGCCGGGCGCCTTGACGAAGAGAGGAGTGTTTGAGAGCTCGGGGAGGTTCTGCTGCGTGACCGGCCGGCGCGAGCCGCCGGGGCGGAAGCTGGCTCCGTGGTCTGCCGTGACGATCAATAGCGAGCGCTCCCAGATTCCAGCCTGCTTCATCCGCTTGACGATGCTGGCCAGAACGGTGTCGGCGAACTCGGCCTGCAGTAGCGCCCGTTGGAGCGCAAGATTGGTGAGGTAGGTGTCTGAGCTCCAGAGCGCGTCGGTGAGGCCTGGCGCGTCGTTTCCGTTAGGTAAGTACTGGTCGCCCGAGGCCATGAAGCGCCAAGGCACGTGGGGGATAAGCATGTGGAGCACGTAGAGAGGCGCCTTGCCATCGCCACTAATCGAATTCTGCATCTTCGCCGCAATCCGAAGGCGGTCGTTGCTGGATGAGGCGCCGTTGACGTCAGCGATCGGCGGCGTGTCGGCAAAACGAGCCTTCGGGTTCCTGACCTTAAGAGCCTCAGCCGGGTCGGCAGAGTCCGAAGCAACTGGTGCGAAATCCCCATAGGTCGAGTCAACTGCCGGTAGTTGGTCGGCGAGCGCCTTCGGCAGCACGGTCCGCCCGGCGACCACCAGCAGGTCGTCGTAGAGCGCGGTTAGGCGCGTCTGGCTGTCGCCGACCGGCGCCGGCTCGCAGATTGACGGTGGGCAGACGTGAGTGATTGGTTCAACGTTGCCAACGCGGTGGCTGGCGGCGAGGAAGGTGTAGATCGACTGCTCGACCGGCACATCTTTCTGAGGCTTGTCCGCTGGGACGATCCCGGTCAGGATTGCTGGAACGGCTGAGAAGGTCGAGTCGCTGACGGTCGTGTTGTTTTTGTACCAAGTTGACGTTTTGCCTAGGTTGGCAAACGCCGGGAAACGTGAAGCGTTGATGTTCGTGTTCTTGTCCATCATCATCGCGACCGGGAATTCGTCGTAGATCACCAGCACAACCGGTGTCGAGTTGCCTGACTGCCCTTGCGCGCCGGCCGAGCCAGAGCCCTCGCTGCTCGGCATGATCACGTCGGAGACTGGCGAGGCGAAGATGAAGAGCGCTAAGAAGATGAAGGTGGCAGGGGTCAGAATCGTCATGAAGCTGCGCATCCCGACGGTCTTCCAGAAGGCGAACGCGACCAGCAGGCCGATTGCCAGCGCGACGAGCAGAGCAGGAGTACTGGCTGCGAACGACCCCTTGACGAACTGAAGCGCAATTAGGGCCGTCAGCAGCGCGCCAAAGACCAAGTGGACGATGCGTGAGGCCGTTAGTGAGGCGGCACGGACGATCAGTTCGATCAGAGTCAGAACGAGCGGCGGAATCAACGTCACGCCGATCGCGAAGATCAGGATGTCGCCGGGGGTGTTGCCGCGCGCAACGAAGAAGGCGTTGTCGGTACCTAGAACGTCAAACAGAGGGCGTACGAGCCCGAGCGACCAGAGCGCGGCGAGTTGTAGCCCAAGGATCCACCAGGCGGGCCACTTGACCTGAGTGTTAGAGGCCTCGCCCGATTCCAGCTGATCGCTGCGGTCGGTCATCCGCCGCGCTCACCTGCCGGCGCTACCGAGCGGCGCGAGACGATTTCCGCCGCTGACGGCAAAGAGCTGAACCTTCGCGCTCTTGCCGCTCAAGCTTTCCGGCGGCAGGATGATCGTTACTCGGATGCCGCGCGGGGTTGAGACGCTCTGGCCGACGGCTGCAACCGTTCCGTTTACGGCGGCCGCCAACGGAAGACCCGCGTTGGCGCCTTTGATTGAGCCGGTCAGGTAGATCTGTTTGACGCCGAGCCCCGGCTGCAGGCGCGAGTAAAGCTCGCTGTTGTCGAGCTTGGCGCTGGCGCTGGTCGTCGCTTTCGGCAGCGAAGCGACCTTCTTGCCGATCAGGTTCTGGTTCGGGCCGATCCGATATAGCCCTTGCGGCCCGGGTGGGAAGATCGCATTCCACTCGCGCACGAGCTCGTCGCGGCGGCGAATTACGTCAGCGAACTGAGCGTTGATGAACTTCTCTTTGCGCCCGTTGCGGACGTAGACATTGGTGCTCGTCGGCTCGGTGCTGAGCGGAACACCGTCAAACTTAAGCCCCTTGCCGGCGCCGGTGACCTGAGCGATCGTCGGGACGATGTCAATTGAGCGCCGCAGCTTAAGATCGACCGATCCCGTCGTTTGGCCGGGCAACTTGACGAACAGCGGCGTGTTCGCGATCTCGGGGAAGTTCTCGTTGGTTACCGGCCGGCGTGAGCCGCCGGGGCGGAAGCTGACGCCATGGTCGGCGGTCATTACGAAGAGCGCCTTGTCCCAGATTCCAGCCTGCTTCATCCTTGTGATCACCGAGGCCAGCACGCGGTCGCTGTATTCAGTCTGGATCAGGAAGCGCTGCAGCGCAACGTCAACCATGTACTTGTTCTTAGTCCAGACGCCGCCGTCACGGTCGGCGAGCCCGGCGGCCGAACCACCATCGGTCAGGTACTGATCACCCTTCGGCCCAAATCGCCACGGGACGTGGGGCATAAGGACATGCATTACGTACAGCGGCGGCTTGCCTTTGCCGCTGATTCCGTTCTGCAGCCTGGCGACCTGCCGCAGGTTGTCATTGACGAACGCCGAACCTGCCAGCTCACGGATCGGCGGGCTGGCGACGAAGCGCGCCTTCGGGTCTTCCTTGCGCAGCGTTGAGACCTTCGGCCCCGATGCGGCGGCGTCAACGAAGTCGCCATCGGTCGAGCCGATCGCCGGTAGTTTGTCAGCGAGCTGCTGGGGCAGCACGACGCGCCCAGCGACGACCGTGAGGTCGTTGAGCAGCGAGCTCAGGCGCTGATTTGTTGCATCACGGGCCTTCGCGCCGCAGATTGAGCGGGGGCATACCGGCGTGAGCGCTTCGATCGACTCAACGCGGTGGCTTGCGGCCAGCATCGTGTAGACGCTCTGCTTGTAAGAGGTGAGCTGCTGGCTGACCGGGGTCGGGCGGATTCCAGTCAGGATCGCCGGGATCGCCGACCAAGTCCCGTCGCTGACCGTCATGTTGTTCTTGTACCAGGTCGAGGTTTGAGCGAGCTTGGCGAAATTGGGGAAGCGCTGGGCGTCGATCGAGGTGTCGGCTTTCATCAACGCGGCCGCAGGCATCTCGTCATAGATCACCATCACGACTGGGGTCTGGCTACCGCCAAGGCCACCGACCGTCGTGCCCTGAGCGCTTGGCGTTACGAGGTCGGAGATCGGCGACGCGAAGAGGAACAGCGCCAGAAAGATGAACGGTACGGGAGTGATCACGGAGAGAAAGGTGCGCATCCCAGCAGTCTTCCAGAAGGCCCACGCGACCAAGACACCGATGGTCAGTGAAATCGCGAACGCGAGCAAGGTGGTCGAAAAAGCCCCTTTGACGAACTGCAGGGCGACGAGCGCGGAGAGCAGCGCTACGAAGAGCAGGTGTACGAGGCGCGCCGCATTGGCCGAGGCGGCGCGGACCAGCAGCTCAATCAGAGTCAGTGCCAGCGGCACGGCGAAGGTGACGCCGATCGCGAAGATCAGAATGTCGCCCGCAGTATTGCCGCGCGCGACGAAGAACGAAACGTCTCCGTCGAGGACGTCAAAGAGCGGCCTGACAAGACCGAGGCACCAAAGCGCGCCCAGCTGGAGCCCAAGCAGCCACCAAGCCGGCCAGTTGGCCTGATCCGTCGCTACCTCAGTCGAAACTGGGGCAGCTTCGGGTTCGCTGCTCAATTCAGGACTACGGCTTGTCGTGCCCGGCTGGTGCGTCGGCCGCAGCAGTCGTCACGGTTGAGCTCGCATCATCGTCGCCGCGCCCAAAGAACTTCTTGATGCGGTTCCAATACATCTTCATTGCGACACCCGCAGCGGCGAAGCCACCAACGAGAATTTGAGCGATCATCGAGCCGCTGCCGGCGTCGAGGTAAGCGAGAGTTGTGGTGATGCTGGTCATGAGGATCTCCTGATTCGGGTGGAACGCGGGCTAGGGGACCCTGCGTCAGTAACAACTGTTGACCAGAGGTTACCGGGTTGTTACCAACAATCCTGCAGTTGCTAGCCAACTTCTGACCAAGAAAACTTGGGCGGCTCTGAAACTAGCCTCTTAGGAGAACCCAAACGAGCGTTGCGGAGAAGGCGATTTGCCCGAAAGTTAGGGCGATTCCAAGGCTTGCGGCGCCAAACAGAAGAGCGATCAAAGTTCCGATTGTGAATGCAGCAATCATTGCCGCCAGTTGAACGGGATGTGAATGAATCATGCGGCGGCGCTGATTCCGTTGCGCTCGGCGACGAGCCTGACGATGTCGCCGATGATCGAAGTGATCTCAAAATCCTTCGGCGTATAGACGCCAGCCACTCCTGCTGCGGTGAGTTCGGCGAGGTCGGCGTCGGGGATAATTCCGCCGACGACAACGGGAGCGTCAACGCCAAGCTTCGCCATGTCGTCGATCACTGCTGGGATCAGATCGCGGTGTGAGCCGGAGAGGATCGAAAGGCCAACGACGTCAACGTCCTCCTGCATCGCGCTGGTCGCGATCTGCTCCGGGCTGAGGCGAATGCCTTCGTAGACGACCTCCATTCCCGCGTCGCGGGCGCGGACAGCGATCTGCTCGGCGCCATTCGAGTGGCCGTCGAGGCCAGGTTTGCCGACGAGGATCTTGATCCGGCGGCCGAGCGCCTCACTGACGCGGTTGACCTCATCACGCAGCGCCGCCAACAATTCGTCGTCGACGCCGCCGCTAACGGCACCGCTGACTCCTGTCGGCGCGCGGTACTCGCCAAAGCTGCTGCGCAGTGCGGCGGCCCACTCGCCGGTCGTCACGCCGGCCTTCGCGGCGGCGATCGTCGCGGGCATGATGTTCTCACTCTCGTCAGCGGCAACGCGCGTTAGCTCAGCGATTGCGGCCTCGGCGGCGCCTGCGTCACGCTGCGAGCGCCAAGCGCGGACGGCCTCAGCCTGCTCGGCCTCAAGCGCTGGGTCAACGGTCATGATTCCACCATCGCCGCCGGCCATCAGCGGCGACTCTTCGGTCTCAGTGAAGCTGTTGAGGCCGACGACGGTCTGCTCGCCGCTTTCAATCCGCCGCACCCTCTGGCGGTGGCTGTCAACGAGCGCGCCCTTCATATACGCGACCGCTTCAACTGCGCCGCCTTGGCTGGCAACGACCTCGATCTCAGCGCGGGCTCCCGTCAGCAGCTCGTCGACGAGTCCGTCCATCACGACCGAGCCCTCAAAGATGTCGGGGTACTCGAGCAGGTCTGTCTCGTAGGCCATCAGCTGCTGAATCCTCAGCGACCACTGCTGATCCCACGGGCGCGGCAGGCCGAGCGCCTCGTTCCAGGCCGGAAGCTGAATCGCGCGGGCGCGGGCGTCGCGGCCAAGCGTGACGGAGAGCATCTCAAGCACGATCCGCGGCACGTTGTTCTCAGGCTGGGATTCGGTCAGGCCGAGCGAGTTGACCTGGACGCCGTAGCGCAGCCGCAGCTTGCGCTCGTCGGTTACGCCGTAGCGCTCGCGGCCGATCTCCTCCCAGAGGATCGTCATTGCCCGCAGCTTCGCGTGCTCCTCGATGAAGCGCATTCCGGCGTTGACGAAGAACGAGATGCGGCCAAAGACGTCGGCGATCCGCTCCGGCGCGACGCGTTCAGCCGTGGCGTCGAGCACGGCGATCGCGTTGCTCATTGCGAAGGCGATCTCTTGCACCGGCGTGGCGCCGGCCTCCTGCAGGTGATAGCTACAGATGTTGATTGGGTTCCACTGCGGAACGTGCTCAACGGTGTAGGCGATCATGTCGGCGATCAGCCGCATCGACGGCGCCGGTGGGAAGGCGTAGGTGCCGCGGGCGAGGAACTCCTTGATGATGTCGTTCTGAGTCGTGCCGGTTAGCTCGGCCTGCGAGGCACCCTGCTCCTCGGCGACAGCGATGTAGAGCGCCAGCAGCCAGGCCGCCGTCGCGTTGATCGTCATCGAGGTGTTCATCTTGTCGAGCGGAATTCCGCTCAGCAGCGCTTCCATGTCGCCGCGATGGGCAACGGGAACACCGACCTTGCCAACCTCGCCGCGGGCGATCGGGTCATCCGGGTCGTAGCCGGTCTGCGTTGGCAGGTCGAAGGCGATCGAAAGGCCGG
>JBIHZY010000163.1:0-3861 GCA_044240185.1 Solirubrobacteraceae bacterium | reverse complement strand
CGTTGTAGCGGTCCAGCAGCTCCCGCAACAGGTAAGAGCCGTACGAGATGTTGATCTGCGGTGTAGCGAGATCCTCGAGCGTGAAAGCTGTGCCACCTGAACGGCGAGCGATGTCGCGAGCGGTCTCCGGCGTTATCTGCATCAGCCCCTCCGCCCCAGCCGACGAAGTCTGACCCGAGCGGAAGCCGGACTCTGCGTAGATGACCGCTGCGATCAACGCTGGATCAAGGTTCTTCGCGCGCGCCTGTTGGCGAATGATGTCGTCGTATCGAAGCGGGTAAGCGATCTCGGTGACCACGTCGCCAACTCCCTTCAGTGCGTCTAGCCCACTCACCACTGCCGCCAGTAGCCCTGCGACGACAACTAAAGCGATCGCGGGCCACAGACGGCGGCGGCGCCTTCCCGCTGCGCTCACCGGGCTAACCGTTCAAGAATCGACGCCAGCTCAGCCTCCAGTTCGGCGGGCGTGCCGTTGTTAGTGACGACGTATGTCGCCCTCTCTGCTTTCTCCTGCTGGCTTAGCTGGCGAGCGTTGCGCTCATCGACCGCCTCGTGACCTCGCGCGGCGGCGCGTTCGCTACGCAGCTCTTCACTGGCGATCACGGCAATCGTGGCGTCGTAGATCGCTTCCATTCCGGCTTCGAACAGCAGCGGCGTCTCGACGACTGCGGCCCGAGGCCGCGGCGTGTGCACAAGCGAACGTGCTCTGAAATCAGTCACCTCAGCGCCGACCAGCGGCCAGATCAGCGACTCAAGCCAGGCGCGTTCGTCGGCGTCGGCGAATGCCAGCCGCGCCAGTGCGGCGCGATCGACGACTCCGGCCGGAGCGACCTCGCCGCCCCAGCGAGCAACGACCTGATTAACAACGTGCTGCTGTTGATAGAGCGAGTGGACGACGGCGTCGGTTGAGAGCGTCAGCGCGCCGAGCCGAGCGAGGGCATCGAGCGCGGTGCTCTTGCCTGACCCCATTCCCCCGGTCAGGCCTACAAACGGAACGGGTGCTGAATCGGTCAGCGCTGGGCCGCCAGCGTCAGTCCTGCGGGTCCGCAGGCGCGGCGTCGGCGTCGGCGTCGGCTACTTCCTCGACCTCGGCGACCGGTTCGGCCTCAGCGGCCTCAGCGGCCTCAACCTCGGCTTCGACCTCGGTCTCAGCGGCGGCTTCAGCCTCAATCTCGTTCGCCTCGGCTACGACCTCAGCTTCGGCAACCGCTTCGGCTGGCGCAGCGGCGGCGGCAAGAAGATCTTCGTCGACAACCGGAACAACAAGGTCGGCTGGAGCTTCGATTGCGGCGTCTTCCTCAGGGAACTCGAGGTTGCCGGTGTGGGCCGAAAGGATCTGACCTTCGACGCGCTTGACTGAGAGCGAGAGGCGGCGGCGCTCGTCGTCTACTTCGAGCACCTTGACCTTGATCTCGTCGCCCGGCTGGACAACCTCACGCGGGTTCTCAACGTGGTGGGCTGCGAGCTCAGAGATGTGGACGAGCCCTTCAACTCCGTCGAGGATCTCAACGAAGGCGCCGAAGGTGACGACCTTCGTGACTGTTCCTTCAAGGTCATCGCCGATGTTGTAAGTGTCAACGACGCGCTGCCACGGATCATCCTGGGTCTGCTTGAGACCGAGCGAGATGCGCTGGCGTTCGCGATCAATCTCGAGCACCTTGACCTGAACGGTCTGGCCGATCTCGAGCACCTCCTGCGGGTGGTTGACGTGCGACCAGGAGATCTCTGAGATGTGGATCAGACCGTCGATGCCGTTGAGGTCGACGAAGGCGCCGAAGTCAACGATGTTCGAAATCTGGCCTTCAACGACGAGCCCCGGCTGGAGCTGGTCGAGAATCTCCTGACGCTGACCCTTGCGTGCCTCTTCGAGCACGGCACGGCGCGAAAGGACGACGTTGTTGCGCTGACGGTTGATCTCAATCACCTTGCAGATGATCTTTGTGTGGAGGAACTCGTCGAGCTCTGCCACGCGGCGGATATCAACCAGCGACGCGGGCAGGAAGCCACGGATGCCGAGGTCGATGATCAGGCCGCCCTTGACGACCTCAATGACCGTTCCTTCGACTGCTTCGCCAGTTTCAGCGGCGGCCTCTATGCGGCGCCAAGCCTTCTCGAAGCGGGCGCGCTTCTTGGAGACGATCAGACGACCTTCCTGATCCTCCTTCGTGAGAACCAGCACGTCAATCTCTTCACCGAGCTCAACCTCTTCGCCGGGATCGATGTTCTTGCGGATCGAAAGCTCAGCTGAGGGGATCACACCCTCGCTCTTAAAGCCGACGTCGACGAGGACTTCGTCTTTGTCGATCTGGACTACGCGGCCGGAGACGACCTCACCCTCATTGAAAGTTGTGAAGGTTGCTGCGTAGTTAGGGACGATCTGACCGTCGATCTCAAGCAGCATCCCGTCACTTCCGGGAACAATCTGCGATTCAACGTCGATTTCAGTGGACTGGTCGGTAGATGTGGTTGTCATTGAATGGCAAGGTTAGCGGTATTACTTCGCTTCCAGCCACGTCCGTCCCGTGCCGATATCGACCGCCAGCGGTGGCTGGCGCTCTCCCCAAGGCGCAATCATCCCGCGTTCGACCAGTTCGCTGAGCTCTTTCTGCTCCGATTTTGGCCCTTCGAAGAGCAACTCGTCGTGAATCGTGAGGATCATCTCGGTCTTCAGATCGGTCGCTGCCATCGCGCCGGCAACCTCGATCATTGCGAGCTTCATCACGTCGGCAGCTGTGCCCTGAACGATCGTATTGAGCGCCAAGCGCTCGCCCATAGCGCGCGTCTGACCGTTCGTCGAGCGCAGCTCAGGAATGTTGCGGCGGCGGCCGAAGAGCGTCGTCACGAAGCCCTCGTCGGTCGCCTTCTCGACGGTCTGATCCATGAAGTGGCGGATCTGGCCGAAACGCGCCAGGTAGGCGTCGATGAATTCGCGCGCCTCGCCGCGCGAAATATTGAGCCGATCGGCGAGGCCGTAGTCGCCCAGTCCGTAGACGATCCCGTAATTGATCATCTTCGCCTTCGATCGCATCCCGGAGTCGATCTGATCGTCAGAGACGCCGAAAACCTCGCGCGCCGTGGCGGTGTGAACGTCCTCCCCAGCGCTGAAAATATCCATCAGCACCTGCTCTTCTGCGACGTGGGCGAGCAGACGCAGCTCAACCTGCGAGTAGTCGGCCGCGAGCAGCGCCAACTTCGGCGCCGCTTCGAAGCAGCCGCGGATCTCGCGCCCGAGCTCGGTCCGAACCGGAATGTTCTGCATGTTCGGGTTGATCGAGGCGAGCCGCCCAGTTGCGGCCGCGGCCTGGACGAAGGTCGTGTGAATACGGCTCTTCTCGTCAACGAGAGACGGCAGCGCCTCGAGGTAGGTCTTAGAAAGCTGGTTCAGTTCACGCCAGCGCTCGACGACGGGAATAATCTCGTGCTCGTCACGAATCGACTGCAAGACGCGGGCGTCTGTCGAATAGCCAGTCTTGCCCTTGCGCTTCTTTGTCAGGCCGAGCTTCTCGAACAGGATCGCGCTCAGTTGCTGAGGCGACGCGATCACGAACTCCTCGCCGGCCAACTCCCAGATCTGCTGCTCAAGGCTCGTGATCTCGGTCCTCACACGATCGGCGATCTCGCCAAGCGTTTCGGTATTGAGCCGCACGCCGACAAGTTCCATTGACCGCAGCACGGGAATCAGCGGAATCTCAATGTCGTCAAGCAAGTCCAGCTCTCCGCGCTCTTCGAGCATTAGCCGCTGGCGCTCAGCTAGCAGCGCGGTCAGCGCCGCATCACGTGCACCGGGGTCGTCGAGCGCGATCGTGATTCCCGCCTCCTCGCAGAGCTCGCCGAGGATGAAGCTGCGCCGCGAAGGTTCGA
>JBIHZY010000162.1:0-3879 GCA_044240185.1 Solirubrobacteraceae bacterium | reverse complement strand
GTGAACTTCGTAGCCCTTCTCGAGCAGTAATTCTGCCAAGTAAGAGCCGTCTTGCCCGGTGATTCCGGTGATTAGAGCGCGTGCCATCAGGCGTAACCGTACCCGCCCAGTTGTTCGGCGATGGTCGCCCGCTTGCGATCGCCTCTACTCTCTGGCTCCGTGGAGATCAAACCGACCAGCCTTCCAGGCGTACTGCTGCTCCAGCCGCGCGTCTTCCCTGACGATCGCGGCTTCTTCTGTGAAACCTTCCGTGCTGAGGTGCTCAGCGAGCAAGGCATCAGCGAACCCTTCGTTCAGGACAACCATTCGCGTTCCACGCGAGGCGTAGTGCGGGGGTTGCACTTCGCGATCGGCCCGGGCTCTTCGAAGCTGGTGCGCTGCGGACGGGGAGAAATATGGGATGTCGCCGTCGATCTTCGTCTTGGGTCACCGACCTACGGCCGCTGGGAAGGCTTCGAGCTCAGTGACGAGAACATGCAGATCCTCTATCTCCCGGCCGGGATTGCACACGGATTCTGCGTGATCAGCGATGTCGCTGATGTGATCTACAAGCAGTCGGCCTACTACGACCCGGCTGTAGAGCGCGGGATCGCTTGGAATGACCCCGAGATCGGGATCGAGTGGCCGCTGAGCGCTGACGAGATCTCAGTCTCAGAGCGCGACCTTGAAGCGCCGCTGCTGAGTGAGCTGAGCGAACCGCTGCAGGTCAAGTTCGTCGCCGACGACGCTTAGAGCCGCTCGGCGATCAGCGGCGCCATGCGGCGGAAGTAGAGCGCTCCGATGATAAAGGTCAGCAATGAAATGCCTACCGGAATAAGGTCCCCCGCAGTTGAACCAAAGATTTGGCCTGGGCTTTGGTAAGCGGGGTCCACGACTGCGTGGCGGAGCTGCTGGATCGCTGCAGCGAGCGGGTTGGCAAGCATGATCTGGGCTACCGTGAGACTGACCTTTTCGATTACTAGCGACAGCGGGTAAAGGATCGGCGTGCCGTAGAAAAGAGCCTGGGAGACGACCTCCCAGATCGGCTCGACGTCGCGAAAGCTCACGAACATCGCTGAGAGCAGCAGCGATAGCCCGGTAACGAAGAGGATCAGCATCGCCAAGATCAATGGCAGCTCAAACCAGCGCCAGTAAAACTTGCCGCCGGCAGCGAAGAGGAAGATGAAGACGGGGATCAGGTTGAGGCCAAAGTTAAAGACTGCTTGCAGAACACAGGAGACGGGGATTGCCGCACGCGGAAAATCAATCTTTCGCACGAGGTTCTCGTGCTGCATCAAAGACCTGATCGATGCCCCGGTGCTGTCGGCGAAGAACTGAAAGACGACGATGCCCAGTAGCAGCGCGACGCCAAAGAATGGCTGGTCGCCGCCAGTGTTGAGGATCCCAACAAAGACTGCGTAGAGGACAGCGAACAGCAGCAGCGGCCTCATCAGCTGCCAGAAGTAACCGAGCAGGGAACCAAAGAAGCGCAGTTTGAACTCCGTCGTCGCCAGCGTCCAGGCGAGGAGCCAGAAGCGCCGTGGGTCGCTGCCCAACGCAGTCGGTCCTGTGACCTCTCGGCCGACCGGGGTGGCTGCACGCGACGCAGCGGCGTCGACGCCGATCACTGGGTTTTCCCTGCTCGGCCGTCGCCAACGCTTGCACCTTCGTCATCAGAAGGGTCGGTTTCGGTCGCACCCCCCCGTGGGGCTTCGGGGAAGTTGAGGTTCAGGTAGTCGTCACTAACTTCGCGCGAATCACCCGATGAGACGACCCGCCCGTGTTCAAGCAGCAGCGCTTCATCACAGTAGCGCTGAACAGCCCCCATGTCGTGGGTGACGAGCAGCACGGTTCTGTTGCTCTTGCGGATCTTCGCGAACTCGTCAGCGCACTTCTGCTGGAACGCGGCATCGCCGACTGCCAGAATTTCATCGATCAGAAGCACGTCAGCTTTGATCTCGATCATCACCGCGAAGGCCAAGCGAACCATCATCCCCGAGGAGTAGTTCTTCAGCTTCAGCTCGGTGAACTCCCGCAGCTCGGCAAAGTCGATCACGGCGTCGAATCGCTTCCGCGCTTCTCGCCTTGAGAGACCGAGCATCACTGCGTTCAGCGTGACGTTGTCACGCGCGGCGAGATCGGGGTTGAATCCGACGCCAAGTTCGATAAACGTTGAAACTTGACCGTCAATGTGAATCGTCCCGCTGTCGGCCTTGTAGATCCCGGCCAGGCACTTCAGCAGCGTTGACTTCCCCGAGCCGTTGCGGCCAACAACACCGAAAAAGCCCCCTTTGGGAACGTCGAAGCTGACATCCCGTAGGGCCTCAAACTCATGCTCCGCGCTGCGTCGCAGCGGGTGTAGCGCGCGTTCCTTGAGCGTGTGAGCCTGTTCCTTCGGGATCCGAAAGGTTTTTGAGACGCCACTAACCGTCACGGCAGAAGCAGAGATGGTCCGCTCAGGCATCGGGGTATCGTCTCACAGGGCTCTGGTCAAGCTGCACGGCGCCCTTCTCGGGCCGCTCCGCGATCCGTCCCGCCCGCCCAACCGACCACAACATCGTCAGCCAGACGATCGTCGCCAGCAGAACATGGAGCCAGACCAGCTCGGCGGGAAGCTCAAGGTTGTACTGCGTGATTCCAAGCGCGGCCTGCGTGATCAGCAGGCCGATCAAAACGGTCAGTGGTCGCACGGCGCGGCGGTCGCCGCCGGGGCGCATTAGCAGCAGCGTCACGGCGATCACGCTGATCAGAAAGATGATTGCGATTGTTCCGTGCCTGTAGACGAGCCATGAAAGCGTGTCGGCGCCGCGGAAGTCGAGCCGTTTGATCACGTCGCCGGTGCCCGCGCCGCCGGCGTGCGGGCCCGCAGCCGTAACCGCGGTGCCGACGGCGATTGTGAGCGCGCCGATCGGCAGTAGGCATCGAACCGCCCAGACGCCGAGCCGGTCGGTCGAGCGTTCACGTTCGCCGGGTTCGTAGGTCGAGCACCATGCCAAGGCGAAGGCCGCGTCGAGGATCAGCATTGAGAGGATGTAGTGGGCCATCACGAAGCCGGGCGCGAGGTCGTTTTCGACCGTCAGCGCGCCAAGGCCGATCTGGGCCAGCACGCCGAGCGGCAGCAGCGCGCCGAACAGCGCCAGCTCCCAGCGGAAAGGCCTGCGTCGCCAGGCCAGAATTCCGGCAGCGATCGCCGCCAGCCCGACGAGTCCGGAGATCAGCCGGTTGCCGTATTCAATCCACGCATGAAGCTGACTAGGCGCGACGACGCCTCCGTAACACTTCGGCCAGTCGGGGCAGCCGAGCCCGGAGCCGGTGAGGCGCACTGCCGCGCCGGTCAGAACGATCAGCCAGAGCGAGAAGAGTGCTGTGTAGGCAATCCGACGGTAGGCCTCAGCCGAGATTGTGTAACCGTTTGCGCGGAAGGTGGAAAGCATCGATCGAGCAACAGGATGACTGATCAGCGCTTGTCCGTGCTTCGCCCAGCGGGCTGATCGCCTTGTTCACGATCGCTCGCTCCTTTGCCCAGCCGCGACAGGCGAACGATCTTGTACATCAACCGGTAGCCCCACTCGAGTGGCCGAAGCAAGATCAAGGCCAGCGCGGGACGGCTGGAGATCGCGAGCAGCGGCCTTTCGTAGCGTTGGTCGAGCAGCCCTTCGGGCCCGACCAGCCAGTACCCCTCGCGCGAGACGGCGCCTTGTCCTTGGCGCGTCAGCAGCGAGTACGCCGAGCTGGGCAGCTCCAGCATCGCCCGGTATGCGTCGAGCAGGCTCGCGCCGTAAGCCGGCCAGGTCAGCGCTGCGCCGGCTGCCAGGACTGCTGACACCTGCTGCTCGCGCTCTGGCCCGGCCGTTAGTAGCGGGAGTGTGGCTCTTGCTGTTTCCTTTTCATCCCAGGCTG
>JBIHZY010000025.1:0-13278 GCA_044240185.1 Solirubrobacteraceae bacterium | reverse complement strand
AATCTCGAAAATCTTGAGTTTTCGCAGCAGGAGATGGACGATGCGATGGCGAAACTCCCCGATGGCGTACCAGCAATCTGATCGCCGCTAACCAAACCAAGGAGCAATTCTTCAGATGACTACCGCAGGCGCAGAGCCCGGCCACATTGTGGCTGGCAAAGTCCTAACTGATACAGGCGAAATCCTCAAGAAGTCTTTCGGGACGATCTGGGTTATCGCTTTGATCCTGTTCATTCCGGTCGCGATTCTCAGTTATTTCGCAAATGACAACGGAATCATTAGCTTGATTTACAACGTTGCTCTTCTGCTCGCGAGCCTTTACATGACGGGCACGATGGTCCGCGTTGTTCAAGATGTCGAAGCTGACGGAAGAGTTGACGCTACGGTCGGCGAGCTGCTCGGCAGCGTCAGCCCGAAGCTGTTTTCACTGCTGTTGCTGGGCATTGTGACCAGCATCCTGATCGCGGTTGGCTTTGTTTTCCTGATTATTCCGGGAGTCATTCTCGCCTTGATGTGGTTTGTTGCGGTGCCGGTTCTAGTCGCTGAGGACAAGGGTGTCTTCGCCGCTATGAGCCGCAGCAGCGAGCTGACGAAGGGCAATCGCTGGCGCTTGATCTGGCTCTTCGTGATTATCTACGTGCTGCTCTTTGTCGTGTTTTTCATCATCGCGCTGCTTGCTGCAATCACGCCGATCCTTGGTGTTATCGGGGGCGTCTTGATCGCGATCGTCATTTACCCCTACCTCGCGATCATCATCGCCGTCACCTACTACGAGCTGCTCGAGGCTCATGGTGAGTCGAAGCCTGGCCCAGGTGTCGCCACGATGGCGCCGCCGAGCGGGGAAATGCCTGCCTAAACTCGGTACATCAGTAATTGCTTTTGGCCACGGGCCGTCGCGCAGTAGCGCGGCGGCCCGTTGTCGTTTCTAAGCAGCTACTTCGACTGCATCTTGCGGCGTGTTGCTCAAGACCCGCGCCGGCTCGGCGCGATGAACGATCACAGGCATTCCTTGGGTTGGTGAGATCGTTGGCGCGAGGCGGATGTTCAGTTCGTAGCCGGGGAGCACCTCGAGCCGGCAGCGCTCGAAGATCGCGCGCATGATCGCGCCTACCTCGGCCTTACCGAAGCGCATTCCGATGCAGGTCCGCGAGCCGCCGCCGAAGGGGATGTATTGGCCTTTGCGCATCGCCTTCTTGCCAGCTTCGGTGAAACGCATCGGGTCGAAGGTCTCAGGCGAGTCCCAAACGTCAGGCAGGTGGTGGCTGGCCCACGAGCAGTAGTTGACGTGCGCCTTGCCGGGAACGGTTACGCCAGCAAACTCATATGGGTTGACCGAGCGGCGCGGGCCGATGTAGGCCGGCGGGTACATCCGCAAAGTCTCATCGAAGATCATCTCCGGCGTAATCACCGGATCATCAAGCAGCTCGGGGTTCTTCGAGAGCTCGTAGAACATGAAGGTGACGCTCGAACTCGTGGTGTCGTGGCCGGCGAACAGCAGCGTCATCGCGTGGTCGCGGATGTGGCGATCCTCGAGGCTTTGACCATCTTCGTCCTCGGCGTCGAGCAGCAGCGAGAGAACATCGTCGCCGCGCTCTCCGTTGGCTCGCCGGCGCTCGATCTCGCCGTAGATCAGTTGATCTAGCCGTGCCCGCGATTTGATCAGCTTGGAGTAGGGCGTGAAAGGGCCACGCGCTAGCTGCAGAGCGAACTCGCGGGCGTGGAACGAGAGTGCGTTCTCGAACTCGGTTACGGCGTCGAAGTCGCCGGCGCGGGCCTTGTCTGGGTCGAGGCCGAAGAGTGCGCGCAGAGCGACGCGCAGCGCCAGGTGACGAACCCAGTCGTAAAGGTCGATTACGGCGCCGGGAATTAGGTCCTCCGCGGCGCGGTCAACTTCGTCGTTGATGATCTCGGTTGCGCTGGCGATCTTTTTGCTGTGGAAGGCCGGCAGCATCAGCTTGCGCGACGAACGGTGGAAGGCGCCGTCGATCGTCAGCATTCCGTCGCCGAGCAGTGGAATTAGGTCGCGCATGTAACCGTCGCGCCAAGTGAAGTTGTCAGCGTTTGAGACGAGCATGTAGTGGTTCGCTTCGGGCCCGAGCATCATCACGGCGTTGAAGTGCAGCACCTTGATCGTGAAGACCGGCCCGTAGCGCTCGTAGTACTCGAGGTACATGCTGAGCGGGTCGTCAGAGAAACGGCGCGTGTTGGCGACACTGAAGTGCCTTGGCCCCGGAGGCCACGGAACGGTCGCCGCGCGGTCGTCGACAACGTCCTGAAGCATCAGCTTCAGCGGGTTAGGGCTGTGCGGGGCGGGGCCTTCGAGCATCACGACTGAGGCTATCGCAGTGGCCTTTCCCCCAAGCAGACGAACGGCCCCGGGAGGACGGGGCCGTTCGCTACTGCTGAGTGCTGTGCTGCTGCTTAGCGCTTGCTGCGCAGCTTGGCGAGAATGTCCGCTACGCGCTGCTGCATGTTCTCGTTGACTGCGTTGGCGTCACGCGTCTTCGGCTCAGCGCGGTTAACCGTTTCGCAGGAGCCGTTAGGGGCCTCTGCCGTCGCATCGCTGATCACGTCGGCGTTGTCGAGGTTGGCCACGTCGGTGCCGTCGCCGCAGCTGATCGTGTCGGCTTCGCCGTCACGGGCGTTTAGGCGGTCGTTGCCTGCTCCACCGTTGAGCGTGTCGCTAACAGTGTCGACGGCGCCGTCAGCGCCAGCAACAACGTCGACGCGGCTCACTGCCCAGAGGCGGTCGTTGCCGTCGCCGCCGTTTAGGACGTCAACGCCAGCGTTCGCGAACAGCAGGTCGTTGCCTGCGTCACCTGACAGTGCGTCGTCGCCGCGGCCACCGACTACGAGGTCGTTGCCTTCTCCCGCAGTGACAACGTCAGCGCCGTTAAGCGAAAAGACGCGGTCATTGCCGCCGAGCGCGGAGATTGAGTCTGCTGCCTTCGTTCCAACAAGGCGTTCACCTGAGTCGGTGCCGGTGACGCTGGCTGCCGATGCGACAGAGGCCGTAGCTGCAAGTGCGGCCAATGAGGTGGTGAGGATTGGGATGATTCGATTGCGTTGCATTTGGGGTCCTTCCCTTGGGGTAGTTGTCGCTGATGTGGGGACTAAAACCCCGATTGCGATCAAGAGTTGCGGTCATCGCTGAGCGATGCTGCGGCGGGATTGTCATACTTCGCAGGCGCCCGGGGGCGTAGCTCAGTTGGTTAGAGCGCCGGCCTGTCACGCCGGAGGTCGCGGGTTCGAGTCCCGTCGCTCCCGCTGTTCGCGCATTGCCCCACTGGTCTGGGCTACGATCGCTCGATGACGACGATCGATGAAACCCGCCTCCCCGGCGTCGGTGTCCGCCACGAGTTCACAACCCATCGCGGCGAGCGAGTTGGCGTGCTCAAGCACCTAGCCGGGGACCGCGAACTGCTGGTTTACGACCGCGATGACCCCGATAGCTGCGAGCGCACGCTGAGGCTCGACGAAGCCGACGCCGAGGCGCTCGCCGAACTGCTCGGCATCTCGCAGCTAGCTCAGAGCCTTGGCGCCGTGCGCGAAGCTGTCGGTGGGCTGGTAATTGAGTGGGTTGACATTGCCGCTGGGACGCCCTTCGCCGACCGAACGATCGCCGACACGGACCTGCGGACGCGCACCGGCGTATCGATCATCGCGCTGCTGCGCAGCAGCGGAGCAATTCCGGCCCCGACTGCCGATCAGCAGTTTGAGGCCGGTGACACAGTGATCGTGGTCGGCACGCTGGAAGGCGTGCGCGCAGCAGAAGCGCTCTTCGAGGGTCGCTAGAGCGGTGGCGCTGGCCGCCGCTGCTCCCGGCACCAACATTGCCGTCGTACTCCTGGAGATCGGCGGCCTTCTGCTGCTGCTTGGCCTGCTCTCAAAGCTCGCGAAGCGACTGCGGACCAGCCCGGTCGCCTTCTATCTAGCGGTTGGCGTGCTGCTCGGCCTCAGCCCGGTCGATGTTCAGCCGCAGGTCGTCGACGTAGGCGCAGCGATCGGCGTCGTACTGCTGCTCTTCTTCATCGGCCTTGAGTACACCGGCAAGGAGCTGCTCGGAACGCTGCGCCACCAGGCTCGCTCTGGCGTCGTTGACGCCGTCCTCAACGTCGTACCGGCAATTGCGATCGGGTTACTGATGGGGCTTGAAGCGGTAGCGATCTTTGCCCTAGTAGGGATCACCTGGGCGTCATCGTCGGGAATCGTGGCACGGACGATTGAAGATCTTGGGCGAATCGGTAACCGCGAAACGCAGGGCGTGCTCTCGGTGCTGGTGATTGAGGATGTGGCGATGGCTGCTTACCTGCCGCTGCTGACGGTGCTGCTCGCCGGTGGCGCGCTGGCGGCAGCGCTCGGTTCAATGGCCGTCGCTCTAGCCGTCGTTGCTCTCGTGCTCTTCTTCGCCGTCCGTGGCTCCTCGCACGCCGAGCGTGCATTTGGCTCCGCTGCCGGCGAGTCCCTCGTCTTGATGATGCTTGGCGTCACGCTGCTGGTAGCCGGGGTGGCCGAACTAGTCCAGGTATCGGCTGCTGTTGGCGCCTTCCTTGTGGGGATCGTCGTTTCGGGACGACTCGCCGACCGCACGCGCAGCACGTTGGCGCCGCTGCGCGACCTTTTTGCCGCTGCCTTCTTTGTCTTTTTCGGCCTGCAGATTGATCTCGGCGGGCTGCTGCCCGAGCTTGGCTGGGTCGCGGCGCTGTGCGCAGCCGGGATAGCGGGAAAGATGCTCACCGGTTGGTATGTGGCGGCGCGCGCTGAGGGAAAATTCGCGTCACGCTTGCGCGCGGCAACGGTGCTGATCCCACGCGGCGAGTTTGCGATCGTGATCGCTTCGCTAGCCGTCGCCGCTGGCGTCGACGCGCGGATCGGGCCGATCACGGCCGGCTACGTGCTGGCGCTGGCGCTGATCGGTTCGCTCGCAACGCGCTTCGCCGATCCGTTCTCGCGCCGCTGGCTTGCGCGCCGCTCTGAAGTCGCGGCAAGTGGTTCAATCAAGTGATGAGCGTCGATTCACCTCAGGATGATGCCGATGTAATTATCGTCGGCGCCGGGTTGGCGGGTCTTGTCGCCGCACGCGAGTTGGAGGCTAAGGGTCTTTCAGTAATCGTTTGTGAAGCGCGCGATCGCGTAGGCGGAAGACTCCTCAACGAACCGCTGCCGATCGGCGATCAGGTAACCGAAGTAGGTGGCGAGTGGGTTGGGCCAACGCAATTCAAGATCAACGCGCTCGCGGACGAGCTCGGCCTCCAGCGTCATCCCACTTACGACGAAGGCGAGAACCTGATCGACTGGAACGGCAAGCCGGTTCGCTACGAGGGAACAATTCCGCGCGTCAATCCAGCGGTCCTTGCCGACATCGCCCAAGCGCAGATGCGCTTTGAGCGGATGGCACGTTCAGTTGACCCGGCCCAGCCCTGGGCTTGTAAATCGGCCGAGCGGTGGGATCGGCAGACGCTCGGCTCTTGGTTTGCGCGCAACACCGCAACCTCCGGCGCGCCGCTGATGTTTGAGATCGCCGCGGAGGTCGTCTGGGGCGCCGAACCGGCTGACATCTCGCTACTTCATGCCCTTGCCTACACCTCGGCAGCGGGGTCATTCTCGGCCCTGATCGACGTTAAGGGTGGCGCTCAGCAGGAGCGCTTCGTAGACGGATCACAGAGTGTGCCGCTGAAACTTGCCGAGCAGATGAAGTCGCCGCTGCTGCTCGAAGCGCCGGTCAGCCGGATCGATCATGACGAAGCTGGTGTTTGCGTTCACGCCGGCGGCCGCGAGCTGAAGGCCCGCGCCGTGATCGTTGCGATCCCACCGCCGCTCACAGGCCACATCGATTGGCGGCCGCTGCTGCCAGTGAATCGCGATCAGCTGGTTCAACGGATGCCTCACGGGGCAGCGATCAAGGCTCTTGCCGTCTACGAGCGCCCGTTCTGGCGCGACAGCGGGCTCAGTGGCCAGGCGATCGATCCAGTCGGCCCAGCTCGCGCTACCTATGACAATTCGCCGGCCGACGGAAGCTGCGGCGTGATGCTTGGTTTTGTTGTCGGCAACCGCGCCCGTGAACTCGGTGAGCTTGAACCCGAGGCGCGGCAGGCTGAGGTTTTGAAGGGGTTCGTCCGCATGTTCGGCGCTCAGGCCGCGCAGCCGGTCGCCTACATCGAGCAGGATTGGGCAAAGGAACGCTGGACGAGGGGCTGCCCCGTCTGTTACATGCCGCCAGGCGCTATGACCGCCCACGGCGCCGCTCTTCGCGCTCCGATCGGTCCGATCCACTGGGCTGGGGCCGAAACAGCTACACGCTGGACCGGGTACATGGATGGCGCTGTCAGCTCCGGTGAAGACGCCGCGAACGCGGTCGCGATCGCGCTGTCCCGGCCTTAATCGTCGCCCTGGATTCGCGCGCGTCGTAGCGCTCGCCTTTGGTGGCCCGCGGTGCTAATGCGAGAAGCTGCGCATCTCGCGACCTTCGCGCGGCAGCGGACCCTCGAGCGCGTCGAGGTAGTCAACAGCTACGCGCATGTCCTTGAGCAGGCTGTCGGCTAGATCGAACGAGAGGCCCGAGCGAACGACGATGCGCTGAACCGTCAGCTCCGGCATGTCGTCAGGCATCGGATAGGAGGGCACCTGCCAGCCGCTCTGGCGCAGCAAGTTTGAGAGATCGTGAAGATCCCAGTTGGGGCTGGCGCTCTTCTTGAGGTACCAAGCGAAGACGGGGATGTCAGAGCCGTCGTTCCAGAGTTTGAACGGACCCATTTTGGCGATCGCACTTGACAAGTATTTAGCTACGTCGCGGCAGCGCGCCTGAACGTCGCGGTAGCCACCGAAGCCGAGCCGCATGAAGGCGTAGTACTGCAGCAGCACCTGTGCGCCGGGGCGCGAGAAGTTGATTGCCAGGGTTGGCATCTCACCGCCGAGGTAGGTCACGTTGAAGATCAGGTCGTCGGGCAGGTACTCGCGCTTGCGCCAAACTACCCAGCCGAGGCCTGGGTAGACGAGGCCGTACTTGTGGCCGCTGGTGTTGATTGAGTGGACGCGCTTAATGCGGAAATCCCACTCCAGCTCGGGCTGCAGGAACGGAGCGATGAAGCCGCCGGAGGCTGCGTCGACGTGGATCGGCACGTTGAACCCGGTCTTCTTCTCGATCTTGTCGAGCGCAGCGGCAATCTCCTTGACCGGCTCGTACATCCCGGTGTAGGTGACGCCCATGATCGCCACGAGGCCAATCGTGTTCTCGTCGACGTACTTCTCAAGGTCATGAGCGTCGAGCGTCTTATGCTCCAGCGAGATCGGCACGTAGCGCGGCTCAACGTCCCAATAGTTGGCGAACTTCTCCCAGACGACTTGGACGGCGCTGCTCATGATGATGTTCGGCTTCTCAGTTGACTTGCCTTCGGCGCGGCGGGCTTGCTGCCAGCGGCGCTTCAGTGCGAGGCCGCCGAGCATGCAGGCCTCTGACGAGCCGATTGCCGAAGTTCCGATCGTCTTCTCAGGGTCAGGTGCGTTCCAGAGGTCGGCGACGATTTTCCAGCAGCGATCCTCAATTTCAGCGGTTGCTGGGTACTCGTCCTTGTCGATCATGTTCTTGTCGAACGCCTCGCTGTAAAGCTTTGACGCGTGGTCGTCCATCGTCGTGCTGACAAAGGTTGCGAGGTTGAGTCGCGCGTTGCCGTCGAGCATCGCTTCGTCGTGGACGATTTGGTAGGCCGCCTCAGGCAGCATCGGCTCCGGTGGAAGCTTGTACTTCGAGAAGTCGTCGCTATCGCCAGGGCGCGCGAAAACAGGATCGACGGTTAGCTGCTGATGACTCTTCTTTGCCACGGGGTACCTCTCAGTTGGGGTTGCTTGAGCTAAGCCTATTACCAACCGCGAGTGCCGGGCCCGCCCTTCAGCGGGCCTTCGATCTCGTCAGTGACCCAGCCGCCGTAGAAGTCGCCTTCCTGAGCGCGCACAACTTCGTCATCGAGTAGGCAGCGATCCATCTTCTCGGGGTAGACGGCGACATGCTCAGCCAGCGATGCGTAGGCGTCGACTGGGCGCGGGTAGGTCCAGGCCGCAGCTTCGGCGACCTTGCCGCCCGCACTGACGTCAAGGTAATCGGCGACCCCTTTGAACTCGCAGAAGGTGGAGCTGGAGTCGGATGGGACTAGAGCCCCGGCAACGAAATCCTCGGCCGGGATGTAGATGACCGGCGGGTGGCTGGTCTCGAGCACGCGCAGCGCGCGGCTGCTGTCGGCGATCAATTGACCGCCGAATTCGACCCTTGCGCGCCGCTTGCACGGCTCCAATCGCGGTGGCCGCGGGTAGTCCCAAACGTTCTCGCTCATCGCTCTGGAAAGACTACGCTGCGGGCCTGCTGCCCGATCAGTGCCAGCTTGATTTAGAACCTGCGAGAATGAAGTAATGAGCACTTCCTATACCCCACCAAACCCAAACAAGCGTCGCAACGTAATGATCGCTGGCCTAGCCGCGGTCGTCGTTGTTGTCGCCGCGATACTGATCCTCGTCAGCTCTGGTGACAGCAGCAGCGACAGCGCTGCCCCGTCCGCCAACGCGCCGCTTAGAGGGATCGAAGAGACGAAGGCGATGCTTGACGGCATCGCTCAGGATGGAAACGCGCTAGGTGACAAGGACGCGCCGGTCACGATGATCGAGTACGCCGACTACCAGTGCCCGTTCTGCCGCGATTACGCGCTCAACACGATGCCCGTGTTGATCAACGACTACGTTCGCAGCGGCAAGTTGCGGATGGAGTTCGAGCCGATGACTTTCGTTGGCCCTGACTCTGAGACCGCGGCACGCGCCGGCGTGGCTGCCGGCCAGCAGAACCTCGAATGGAACTACACGCATCTGTTCTTCTTCAATCAGGGCGAAGAGCGCAGCGGCTATGTGACCGACGCCTTCATCGACAAGCTCTACGCCGGTGCCGGCGTCAACCCGACCAAAGCTAACGCTTATCGCAAGACGCCCACAGCCGCTGTGCCGATCGCCGAGGCCGAGGCCAATGCGCAGAAGTATGGCGTTGCTTCAACTCCATCGTTCGTCGTTGGGCCAACCGGTGGTCCGTACACGAAGCTTGAGGTTGAAATCGGTAACGCCGACGCCTTCAAGGCAGCGTTCGACGCGCTGCTGAAGTAAGCCGCGAGTGCTCGACCGCCGTCTCTATCGAACCGCGCTCGTTCTGTCGGTCGTTGGCATCGCGATCGCGGCCTACCTGACTTACGTCCACTACGCCGGGATTGAGTCGGCCTGCAGCACCGGTGGCTGCGAAGTCGTCCAGACAAGCGAGTGGGCCGACGTTTACGGCTTGCCGGTCGCCGTGCTTGGGCTTTTCGGTTACCTGTCGATCCTCGCTTCGCTGTTGGCTTTGCGTGGCGACGCGCAGCTCTTTGTCAGCGCCGCCCTCTCGCTCGTCGGTTTCGCATACAGCGGCTACCTCACCTATCAGGAGCTCTTCACGATCAAGGCGATCTGCCAGTGGTGCGTCGCCAGTGCTGTCGTCTTGACCTTGCTGGCGATAGTCACGCTTTGGCGGCTGCTTGCCAGCGGCGGCAAGCCGGCGGAGCCAGCAGATGTCGGCTGACAGCTTCGCCGCCCGCTCAACGCTCGAGGTTGGTGGGCGCGAGCTGGAGATCTTCCGAATTGATGCGCTAAGCGAGCGATTCGACGTCACGCGGCTGCCGTTTTCGCTGAAGATTCTGCTCGAGAACCTTCTCCGCAACGAGGGCAAAGGCGACGTCACGGCGGCCGACGTTGAGGCGCTCGCTGGCTGGGACGCCGGCGCTGAGCCGAGCATTGAGATCGCCTTCAGCCCGGCACGCGTGCTGATGCAGGATTTCACCGGCGTCCCTTCGGTCGTCGACCTCGCGGCGATGCGCGACGCCGTCGTCGCGCTCGGTGGCGATCCCGCCGCAATCGAGCCACTGGTTCCGGCCGAGCTTGTGATCGACCACTCGGTGCAGGTTGATTCCTTCGGCGCTGCCGATTCATTCGCAATTAACGCGCAGCGCGAATTTGAACGTAACGGCGAGCGCTACAAGTTCCTGCGCTGGGGGCAGCAGGCTTTTGAGCAGTTCCGCGTCGTGCCGCCCGACACTGGAATCGTCCACCAAGTCAACTTGGAGTACCTCGCGCGCGTCGTCTGCGTTGATGGCGGGCAGGCCTTCCCCGACACGCTCGTCGGCACCGACAGCCACACAACGATGGTCAACGGCCTTGGCGTGCTCGGTTGGGGAGTAGGGGGGATCGAAGCCGAGGCGGCGATGCTCGATCAACCGGTTTCGATGCTGATTCCGCGCGTGCTCGGTGTACGCCTGGACGGAGCACTTCCCGAAGGCGCGACCGCGACCGACCTGGTGCTGACGGTTACCGAGCTGCTGCGTGAGCGCGGCGTAGTTGGATCGTTTGTTGAGTTCTACGGCCCCGGTATTTCGCAGCTCTCGCTTGCCGACCGCGCCACGCTCGGCAACATGAGTCCTGAGTTCGGCTCGACCTGCGCGATCTTCCCGATCGACGCTGAGACGATCCGCTACCTGCGCTTCACAGGTCGCCCCGAAGAGCAGGTTGAGATCGTTGAGGCCTACGCTCGCGCTCAGGGCTTCTGGCACGACGCCGACGCGATCGAGCCGGTCTTCTCCGACACCGTTGCGATTGATCTCGGCGACGTCGTTCCCTCGATCGCGGGCCCGCGCCGGCCGCAGGACCGTGTTTCGCTGACCAACGCGCAGGCCGATTACCGCGCTGAGCTTCCAAGCTTTGAGAGTGACATCGTCGCCGCCGAGGACGCTGAGCTGAAGAACGGCGACGTCGTGATCGCTGCGATCACGAGCTGCACCAACACCTCGAACCCATCGGTGATGGTCGCCGCGGGCTTGCTCGCGAAGAAGGCGCGCGCGCGTGGCTTGACGGTTAAGCCGTGGGTCAAGACCTCACTGGCGCCGGGTTCGAAGGTCGTCACCGATTATCTCGTCCGCGCCGAGCTGCAAGACGAGCTAGACGCGCTCGGGTTCAACCTTGTTGGCTACGGCTGCACAACCTGCATCGGTAACTCAGGGCCGTTGCCCGAGCAGGTCGCTGCGACGGTTCGCACCAATGGGCTGACGGTCTGCTCGGTGCTCTCCGGCAATCGCAACTTTGAAGGCCGGATCAACCCTGATGTGAAGATGAACTACCTCGCTTCACCTCCGCTAGTCGTCGCTTACGCGCTGGCAGGAACGATGGACCTTGACCTCACGAGCGACGCGCTCGGGCAGGACGGAGAAGGGAACGACGTCTTTCTGCGCGACGTTTGGCCAAGTGGCGCTGAGATCGCTGAGACGGTCGAGCATGCGGTTCAGTCCGACATGTTCCGCAAGAGTTACGCCCAGGTCTACGACGGCGACGTCAATTGGGCTTCGCTCGAAGCGCCTGCTGGCGACCGCTTCGCTTGGAGCGACGATTCGACCTACGTCCGCCGCCCGCCGTACTTCGACGGGATGCCAGCAGAGCCGCTGCCGGTAGGCGACATCGCTGGTGCACGGGCCTTGGCGATCCTTGGCGACAGCGTTACGACCGACCACATCTCGCCTGCCGGTGCGATCAAGCCCGACAGCCCTGCTGGGCTTTACCTGCAGTCGCTCGGCGTCAAACCGGTCGACTTCAACTCCTACGGCGCGCGCCGCGGCAACCACGAGGTGATGGTGCGCGGAACCTTCGCCAACATCCGCCTTCGTAACCTGCTCGCGCCCGGCACTGAGGGCGGCGTAACGCGTCACCAGCCGGACGGCGCTGCAATGTCGATCTATGACGCGGCGATGCAGTACGCCGATGAAGGCACGCCGCTGGTCGTTCTCGGTGGCCGCGAATACGGCTCCGGTTCCTCGCGTGACTGGGCCGCGAAGGGCACCTCGCTGCTCGGCGTGCGCGCCGTAATCGCCGAAAGTTTCGAACGGATTCATCGCTCCAACCTGATCGGGATGGGCGTGCTGGCGCTGCAGTTCCCTGCTGGCGAGAACGCCGCCTCACTTGGCTTGAAGGGCGATGAGCTGTTCGCGGTCAGCGGCGTCGCTGAGGCGCTCAACTCGGGCCAGATGCCAACAGTCGCAACAGTCACGGCCGGTGATATTCAGTTCGACGCGGTCGTCAGGATCGACACGCCGAAAGAGGCCGATTACTTCCGCCACGGCGGAATCCTGCCGTACGTGCTGCGTCAGCTCGCGTCTGTAGGCTGAGTCGATAGCCCGTTACCACGATCTCTCCGCCCCGCTGGTCCCCACCCCCGAAGGCCTTCCCGAACTTCTGGCCGTAAGGGTCGACCACAGTTCCCACGCTGATGGGGCTGAGGCGATCGAGGCGATGCTGGGAGTCGGGCCCGAGCTGCTGCGCGACGGCGAGGGGTGGGCGGTCGAGATGATCTCGCTCGGTACCCACAACACCACGCACGTCGACGCGCCGTGGCACTACAACAGCACGATCCAGGGGTCGGCGGCGGCGACGATCGACGAGATCCCGCTCGAGTGGTTTCACGGACCGGGAGTCGTGATCGAGGCGCGTGGCCGTGAGGAGGGGGACGCACTCGGCGTGGGGGACTTCGAGCGGGGGCTGGAAGAGGCGCGCCACGAGCTCGCGGCTGGCGACGTGGTGCTGGTCCGGACGGGCGGGGACGAGTTCCTGTCCGACCCCGGCTACATGGCGCGCGGATGCGGGGTTACCGCCGAAGCGACGGTCTGGCTCTGCGACCATGGGGTCAGGCTCGTGGGAATCGATGCTTGGGGCTGGGACCGCCCCCTGCATCTCGAGGCCGAGGAGGCCCGCGCCCGCGGCGAGAACGGGATCTTCTGGGCCGCCCACCAGTGCGACCGCGCCTACTGCCAGATCGAGCGACTCGCGGGCTTGGACGCGCTCCCGCTTAGTGGTTTTGAGGTCTTCGCCTTTCCGCTCAAGGTGGTTGGCGGCAGCGCAGGGCCGGCTCGCGTAGTCGCGATAGAGCCCGACTGAGCAGGCCTGTCTTAGGCCGGCAGCAGCCCGGTGGCCAGCGTGCGGGCGACCAGCTCGTGGTACTCAGGCACGTCGAGAAGGAACGAGTCGTGGCCCCAGGGTGACTCGATGTCGACCTGCTCGGCATCCCAGCCGGCGGCCTGCAGCCGTTCGGCGATTAAGGCCGAGTGGCTGGCGTCGAAGCGCCAGTCGCTGGAGAAGGAGATCGCCAGGACCTTCGTCCGGTTTCCCTGCAGCTTCTCCTCGACGCCCTCCTCGTCGAAGGGGGCGAAGTAGTCCATGGTCCGGGTGAGATAGAGGTAGCTG
>JBIHZY010000161.1:0-3905 GCA_044240185.1 Solirubrobacteraceae bacterium | reverse complement strand
GTCACGCCAACCTCGCGGTGAATCCGCTTGAGTTCGAACTGCATGTCCTTGCGGAGCTTGTAATCGAGCGAGCCAAGAGGCTCATCAAGAAGCAGAACTTCAGGGTTCATGACTAGCGCACGGGCGAGAGCTACACGTTGCTGCTGGCCGCCGGAGAGTTCGCGCGGCCGACGGTCCCCGACGTCCGGGATCTGCATCAGGTGCATCATCTCGTCGACGCGGCGTGCGGTTTCTTCGCGGCCTGTGCCGGCGTGCTTTAGGCCGTAGCCGATGTTGCGGCTGACGCTCAGGTGGGGGAAGAGCGCGTACTGCTGGAAGACGGTGTTGACTGGGCGTTTGTAGGCCGGTCGCGACGACATGTCGTCTCCGCCAATCCGGATTACGCCACGGTTCGGAGCCTCGAAGCCGCCAATCAGCCGGAGCGTTGTCGTCTTGCCGCAGCCTGACGGCCCAAGCAGCGTGAGGAATTCCCCATCCTCGACGCGCAGGTCGAGATCCTCGATCGCCGTCACGTCGCCGTAGCGCTTAGTGACGTTTTCGAGCTGAACGGCGCCCTGCCCGCTCGGGGCGCCCGCAAGGGGCGCCCCGAGTGAACTCGGACTTTCGTTGATCATGCAGCTACGACGGCGTTCAGCACGTCGAGGTACTTCTGGCGGCGCGGTACGGCCTTCCAGTAGTCCAGTGACGTAATGAAGTCCGGGTTATCGAGGTCGTAGACCTTCGAGTACTCGGGTGTCACGAGGTCGAACGCATTCTCGTTAGTAATTCCGTAGCCGGTGATCGCAGCGAACTGCTTCTGCGTCTCCGGCTTGTGGAAGTAGTTGATGTAGGACAGCGCTGCATCGGGGTTCGGCGCCTTGGCTGGAATCATCCAGTTGTCGAACCATGAGGTCGCGCCCTCGGTCGGGATGATCTCCTTGACGTTGCGCCCCTCGCCCTGCAGCTGCGTGATCGTCACGCCGCCGAAGGACATGCCGGCGATGACCTCATTGTTCATGAACAGGTTCGCGAGCTCGCCCGCCGTCGTCCAGTACTTACGGACATTCGGCTTCTGCGCGATCAGCTTCGTCTTGATTGCTTCCAGCTGGGTGTCATCGAGCGTGTAAACGTTCTCGTAGCCGAGCTGGATCGCGGTCGTGTAAATCAGTGCGATGTCCTGCCAGACTGAGATCTGATTCTTGAACTTTGGATCCCACAGATCCTCCCACGATGTCGGTGCCGGGTTGACCTTGTCGGCATCGAAGATCAGCGGGATGAATCCCCAGGCGACAGGCACTCCGTAGAGCTTGCCGTCGACGTTAACCGCCGGCGCCGTCTGGAAGAACTTCATTGTCGTCTTCGCATTGGGAACCTGGTTGAGGTCGATCGTGCGAACCTGGTTAGCGTCGATCAGGATGTTCGTCGTGTCTGATGATGGGCTGACGAGGTCGTACTGGTTGGGCGCTCCACGCAGCTTCGCGACGAGCTCATCGTTCGAGCCAATGAAGGTCGACTTGACCTTCACGCCGGTCTCTTTTGTGAACCCCTTCGTCCACTCCGGATCGGTGTAGCCCTCCCAGCAGAGCGCGCTGATCGTGCCGGACACGTTGGTCGGTGGTCCAGCGCTACTTGCTGTCGACGTCGTGTCCGAATCGCTTCCGCAGGCAGCCAGCAGGCTTGACCCGCCCAAAACGCCTGCAGCACCGATAGCGCTGTGTTTGAGCACATTCCGCCGAGTTGTGCCAGTTTCGGCCTCGGTTGTTTCGTTGTTGACTTCGGTCATCTTCTCTCCCCTGTTTGATTGACTTTTCAACGATTGTCCTCGCGCGAAAGCAAAGCGAAGGCGACTACCACGAGCGCGCCGGAAAGCACGACAGCTGTGGCAATCGCATTGAGCTGAGGTAGTTGTGCCCCTGTGCGGAGCGCAGACCAGATGTACATCGGCAACGTATTCTGCGAGCCGATCGTGAAGATCGTCACCGGGATCTCGTCGAACGAGAGCGTGAAGGCGAGCAATCCGCTGGCGATGATCGCCGTGCGGATGCTGGGCAGCGTTACGTGGAAGAAGGTTGAGATCGGCGAAACACCGAGGTCCAGCGAGGCCTGTTCGGGAGAACGATCGAGCCTAAGCAGGCGCGCGTAGACGGTCGTCAGCACTGTTGAGACCAGCGCGGTTCCGTGGGCCAGGGTGACGGTCGCGAGCGACAACGGGAAGCTGATCAGTTGGAAGAAGGTTAGAAATGCGACGCCGGTGATTACTCCAGGAAGAATCAGCGGCAGCAGAACGAACTTCTGGAAGACCGTCTTCCCGGGGAACGAGTAGCGGTCAACGAGAAGCGCGCCTGGAACGCCGAGGCTGACGGCGATGATTACGGCTCCTGCGGCAACCACCAGCGAGGCGCGGACCGACGACCAAACTTCTGTGTTGCTGAAAGCATCCTGATACCACTCCAAAGTCAAACTGCCGAGCGGCAGCGAGGGGATTGTGTTGTCGACGACGGAGAAGACGGCGATAACCGCGAGCGGCAGGTAGAGAAATGCGAATAGTAGAACTGCGTAGAGCCTGAGACCGATACCGGTCGTCGATGGGTGGTGGATTCGTTCGCTAAAGCTCATTGTTTGTCGCGGCAGCCTTCCCTCAAAAGAACTTCCCCCACTGCCGTATGCAATGAATACACTGCCCGGGTAGTGAGTGTCAACCCGAAAGCCTCGCGGCCGTTGATCGGAATCACACCTGTCCCGCGTGATGTGATGACCGGTTACGGAATCGATCGCGCCGACACTGCGGTGAAAGGGATGACCAGCGCTGTTGAGCGCGCCGGCGGCATACCGATTGTGCTGCCGGTCGGGGACTCTCAAATCGCCGCCGAGCAACTCGCGCCAATCGACGGACTGATCTTCTCCGGGGGGCAGGATCTCGACCTGCCCGGCGCCAGCGGCGACGATCGCTGGATCGATCCTGACCGCGATCGCCATGAGTTTGCGCTCTGGGAAGCAGCGCGCTTGCGCGGGCTGCCGGTGCTGGGCGTCTGCCGCGGGCTACAGCTGGCCAACGTTATGACCGGCGGCACGCTGATCCAGATGGTCGAAGGCCATGATGCGGGCGAAGAACACGCCAGCGACCGTCACGAGGTTCGCGTTGAGTCCGGGAGCAAACTCGCGGCGATCCTCGGCAGCGAGCGCGTAGAGGTCAACACGATTCATCATCAGGCGCTAGATCAGCTCGGCGATGGGCTCAGGGCAACGGCGTGGGGGGACGACGGTGTTATCGAAGGCGCGGAGATGGATCAGGGGCCTTGGTTCGTTGGCGTTCAGTGGCATCCCGAGCTGCTCGCCGGTGTGCCGGCTGGCGACGCTCTCTTCGATGAGCTTGTTGTTCAGTCGCGCCGCGTAACCTAGTTACCCCGTGCTGCTCTTCCTGCTGCTATTTCCGGCGGTGATCATCGCGGCGCTCTATGCGCGCCGCGTTCAGACGCTGCGCGGCACACCCCGCGCCGTGCCTGGGTGGCGCCAGGTGTCGATGTTCTCCGGGCTGGTTCTGATCGTGATTGCCGTCGGCTCGCCGATCGGCAGCATCGCCGGCGATCTTTTCTCGGTCCACATGGTCGAGCACCTGATGCTCGGCGACATTGCGACTTTGCTGATCGTGCTCGGAGTGACGGCACCGCTGCTTGCCCCGATGCTGCAGCTGCCGGGCTTTGACCGCCTCCGAATCTTCGTCAACCCGATCGTTGCGTTCGTGCTCTGGGCGGCCAACCTCTACCTCTGGCATCTGACGTTCTTCCACGAGGCGGCGGTTCGCAATGAGCTCATTCACGTCGTCCAGCACGCGGCCTTCGTCTTCTTTGGCATCAACGTCTGGATGGCGCTGCTCGGCCCGCTGCCGAAGCCACTCTGGTTTGGAACTGCCGCCCAGTTCGGCTACA
>JBIHZY010000160.1:0-3928 GCA_044240185.1 Solirubrobacteraceae bacterium | reverse complement strand
TCCAGCAACCCGTCGATCCGCTCTGAATCGTGCTGATTCATCTGGCAGCCGAACGTTGTGAGGTGGAAGGTCGAAGCGGCCATCAGCGACGCAGGCTAGCGCGAGCTGCGCCTAGCCGCGTTCGAACGCACGAACAGCGTCGTATGCGATCTCGAGGCTGTAACCGCGCCGCGCGAGCATTCCTAGCGCACGTTCGCGTTCGCGTTGATCGCTCGGTCTCGCTCCAACCCGCTGGTCGAGCACGCGGATAGCGTCTTCGACTTGATCCGAATGACCACGCGATCCAACTACCGACTCAATGATCGTGTTCGAAACCCCGGCCTCACGGAGGTTGGTGATGATCCGTTCGTTCCCCCAGCCGTCTATCGCTCGACGGTCTTCTGCGTAGAGAGCGGCGAAGCGCTGATCGCTGAGATAGCCGTCGGCGACCATCTGCTCGGCGACCTCACCGATGACCGGCGGCTCTATGCCGTCGCGCTCTAGCCGCGCAGTAACCTGCGCGACGGTGCGTTCGCGCTTCGCAATGAACTTGAATGCGCGCTCTAACGCGTCTTGGACCCTTTGACCGTGATCAAGTGGCGTGCTTGCCAACTGCTTATGCGGCTTCAGCCGTCGGCTCGTCGATAGCAGCGGCCGGCTCTTCTGCCAGGACCGGCACTTCGGCATCGGCGTCACGCTCAATTGGGACGACAAGGTCCTTGTCGACTCCGACGATTGCGTAGATCTTCTCTTCGATCTCGGCTGCCATCTTGGGGTTGTCGTCGAGGTAGGCCTTGGCGTTGTTGCGCCCCTGACCGATCCGCTCTTCGCCGTAGGAGAAGAAGGACCCTGACTTAGTCACGATCTCGTGCTCAATGCCAAGGTCGAGGATGCAGCCCGACGTAGAGATGCCCTTGCCGAATTCGATGTCGAACTCAGCCTGGCGGAATGGCGCCGCGACCTTATTCTTGACGACCTTGACGCGGACGCGGTTACCGACTGCTTCGGTCCCGTCCTTGAGCGTTTCGATCCGGCGGATGTCAAGCCGCTGCGACGAGTAGAACTTCAGCGCGCGTCCTCCTGGCTGCGTCTCCGGCGAACCGAACATCACGCCAATCTTCTCGCGGATTTGATTAGTGAAGAGGCACATCGTCTGGGCCCTGTTGAGGTTGCCGGCGAGCTTACGCATCGCTTGGCTCATCATTCGTGCCTGCAGGCCGACTGTTTGGTCACCCATCTGTCCTTCTAGCTCGGACCGCGGCGTCAATGCAGCAACGGAGTCGATCGCGACCAGATCTACGGCACCTGAACGAACCAACATGTCAGCGATTTCCAGTGCTTGCTCGCCGTAGTCGGGCTGTGAGACCAGCAGCTCGTCGATGTCGACGCCGATCTGACGAGCGTAAAGCGGATCCATCGAGTGCTCAGCGTCGATGAAGGCGCAGACGCCGCCAAGCTTCTGTGCCTCAGCGATGACGTGGTAGACGAGCGTCGTCTTACCGGAAGATTCTGGTCCAAAGAGCTCGACGATGCGGCCGCGCGGCATGCCGCCGATTCCGAGAGCGAGATCGAGAGAGAGAGCACCGGTGGGGATTGCGTCAACCTTGACCTGCGCGCCTTCGTCGCCCATGCGCATTACGGAGCCTTGTCCGAACTGCTTTTCGATCTGCGAAAGAGCCCCCTTCAGGGCGTCATCGCGGGCTTTTGCTGCCTTATCTGTTGCTGGAGTTGGCATCGTGGTTACAACCTCTCTATCGGGCGAGAACTTATGTTCGGTCCTCGTGCGGACGGAACAGCGAAGCTAACGACGCAAATCGAACGCCACTAGGCCCAAAGCGATGCCAAAGAGCCCAGAAAGGGCTTGATTACAGGCTCTGTTCGCGAAGCAGCTGGGCGGCCAGATGCATGATCACAGTCGTCGTCCGGTCGCGAATCACCTGCCGCGAGCCCGGCAACTGGAGCTTGCGTACTGCTCGCTCGCCGTTGCTGAGAGTGACTGCGCACCAGACCAGCCCGACCGGCTTCTCCTCGGTACCTCCGCCGGGGCCTGCGATGCCGGTCACGCCGACGCCTACGTCTGATCCCAGGACCGTGCGTACTCCATCGGCGAGCGCCAGCGCTACCTCTTCGCTGACCGCGCCGTGCTCTTCAATCAACGCCGCTGGGACCGCTGCGAGGCTGCTCTTCGCCTCGTTGCTGTAGACGACAAGGCCACCACGTACATAGGCCGAAGCACCTGGCGTTTCAGTCAGTCGCGCGGCGACCAAGCCGCCCGTGCACGATTCGGCGATCGCGATCGATCGAGCCGGCGGGCCAGTCAGTAGCGTTGCGAGCTGCTCGTCGATCGTCGTGCCATCCCGCGAGAACAGCGTGTCGGCGTGGGTTTCGGCGACGTAATTGGCGAACTCGTCGTAGAGCGGTCCTTGGTCCGGCGTGTAGCGCGTGACAATCTCGATCTCGCCGCGCCGCAAACAGGTTGTTATCTCGAGCTGGTCGATAGCGATCCCAACCGCAGCGGCAGCACGCAGCGTTGCCGAGATCTCTGACTCGGGGATCCCGAAGAGCCGCAGCATCGATTGCTCAATTGGAACTCGGCCCTCGGTTGCAGCAATAAACGGCTGCGTCTGCGCCGCTGCATGCCACATCGGTATGAGCTCACTTGGCGGCCCGGGCAGCACAACGACAGTAGGCCCATCGCTGCCCTCCGGCGGCGGCACCACCAGCCCTGGAGCAGTGCCAACAGGTTCGAGGATCGTCGCGCCCTCGGGGATCGTCGCCTGTTTCAAATTGCCAGCCGAGACCGACTCCTGATCAACACTCGGCCAGCGCGCCGTCAGCCGCGCAAGGATCGCTGTGATCCTCGAGTGGAGCGGCTCATCGACAACCATTTCGCGTTGCTGGAACTCGCCGACCACGGTTGCCGTCAAGTCGTCGGCCGTCGGGCCGAGCCCACCGCTGGTGATAATCAGCGAGCAACCCTCGTCGGCAAGCCAACGCAGCGCAGCGAGAATATCGGCCGGCCGATCGCCGACGACCACCGTGCTCTCGTGATCGACTCCGAGTGCTCGGAGCTGCTCCGAGCACCATGGCCCGTTGCGATCGACGACGCGGCCGGTCAAGACCTCGGTGCCGGTGACGACTATGCCTGCACGCGCGCTCACGGAGCTAGAGAGGGTACTGCGCCGCCGATCAGTGCCGCGGGCGTTGAGGCGTCAGTGTTCGTTCCAATCAGAAAGAGTCCGACAATCAGGATCACAACGAGCGCCACGACAAACCAGGTCCGCCAACCGCGCCGACCCTTCTCAGCCTTGTACGGAGCTTGCGGCGCATAGCTCAACGGCTCGCCGGACGAAACCTGGCCAGCCTTGAAGATTTCAACCAAGGCGCGACCGTCGAGGCCAAGGTAGTCGGCATAGGTTCTGAGAAAGCTCTTCGCGGCGGTCTCCTCCGGCAACGCAGCCCAGTCTCCGCTCTCCAGTGCACGCAAATACTTGGAGCGAATCTTGGTCGCGTCCTCGGCGGTCGCGATCTCAATTCCGGCGTCGGTCCGCGCAGTTCGCAGCTGGCTAGCGATATCGGCCATAGCCAGAGGCTAATCAGTCTTCAGCAATATCGGGCGAATCTGCGTGCAGCGTGGCGTCTTCGCCCTCGCTGGTTGCATCTGCGGGCTCCTGCGCTGGCTCCTGCGGCCCTTCTAGTGCGGCGAGAACACGGGGAAGGTCGGCTGCCGTCACCAATACCTGACGCGGCTTAGAACCCTCGTATCCGGAGATAATCGAGCGGCGCTCAAGCATGTCGATCAGGCGACCAGCGCGCGTGTAACCAACGCGCAGACGGCGCTGCAGCATTGAGGTCGACGCCGTATCCATCTCTACGACAAGCGCGATCGCTTCGCTGAGCATTGGATCTTCGTCCGGATCGAAGCCATCAGCGTCGTTGCCGGAGCCGC
>JBIHZY010000159.1:0-3950 GCA_044240185.1 Solirubrobacteraceae bacterium | reverse complement strand
CCGGAGATTCCATTCGCCAAGTCGATGCCCGACTACATCATGCGCTGGCTCGCCTCACGCTTCCTCGACACGGAGACGCAGGAAGGGCTCGGCATCATGACCGACTCGGTCCGCGCCAAGAAGGCCGGGGAAGAGGCAGCAAGCTCATTCAGCTCAGATACCGCAGGCCCGGCCAACGGCGGCAGCAACGTCCCAACGCCACAGGCCTCCGCTGGTGACAGCGAAACGATGGCTGCGGCCTCAGCGATGACCGACACCCCACCGGTAACACCGGCGAAGATGGGCGGCCTAGAACTAGGGCCAGCCTGCAGCCAGTGCGGCGGGATGATGCAGCGGACGGGTGCTTGTTACACGTGCACGTCTTGCGGCAACAACACCGGCTGCGGTTGAGCCGGGCTGCGGCGGCGGATCTCGCCGCCCGTGGTCGGGCACCGTGCTAGCGCACTACTGCCCGCCCACGTTCGTCGCGCTCCATCCACCGCAGCTCCGGCTCAATAGTGTTGGTGGCGGCTTTGAGGCGCTGGGGTTGTTAGAAGGATTCGAGGCGGGCTAGGGCTTCGATTGCGTCCTGGTACATGACGTTTTTGATTGTTGATGCGACGTCGCGGTTTTTGCCTGAGAGCGGCTTGGTCCGCTCGATTGCTCTGGGCAGGACCTGATCCTCCGCGGCGAGCTCGTCGACTATTCCCCACTGGAGTGCTTCAGGGGCGCCGAAGCGATGGCCGCTAAGCATCGCCTTGTGCGCTGCGGCCGGCGTCAGCTTCGCCTGAATCAGCTTTGACATTCCGCTCACGAACGGAATGTTGATGTCTACCTCCGGTAGGCAGAAGTAGCCGCGGTCCTCGCGCATCACGCGCTCATCGCAGGCCAGCGCCAGCATTGCGCCGCCGGCGAAGGCGTGGCCGTTGACCGCCGCGATCACCGGCACGGGAAACGCGAGCAACCTCATGTAGAGCGCCTGCAGTCCTTCTACGACGAGCCGCGTGCTCTCCTCGCCAGCCTCCGTCATCCATTCGAGGTCGAGCCCGTTGGAGAAGAACTTGCCCGTGCCCGTCAGCACCACCGCGGCCGCGGTGTCCGACGCTTCGACGTTGTCGAGTGCCTGCTTGAAAGCTTCCAGCATCGGCCCGTTGAAGCGGTTCTCTTCCGCGTTCATCGTCAGTACTACGACGTCATCGCTGTTAGTTGCATCAATCATCCGCGCTCCCTCGGCTCGTGCTTCTCGCTGGCTAATAATGCCCGAGAGCGCCTTCAGGGGTAACCGACGCGCCCCTTGCCCGCTGCGGTTACTATTGAGAGATGATTATCCGCACGCGCAAATTGACCATTCCCACGCTGATGATTGCGCTGCTCGCCGCGCTCTCGGTTGCTCCGACGGCAAACGCCGCAAAGCCTCAGAAGCTCTACGTCTCGCTCGGCGATTCGTACGCGGTCGGCTACCAGCCTGGGCTTGGATCAACGCGTAACGGCTTCGTCTACCAGGTTCCGGGCCTTGCCAAGAGCCGCGGGTACAACCTCAAGGTCGTCAACTTCGGCTGTGGTGGAGCCACCACCAAGTCGCTGAGGGAGCAGGTTGGCTGCAACAAGGACGCACTCGGCCCAGGCGCCGCGCCTTACGCGAAGCAGACACAGATCGCTGCCGCAACCAAGTTCATTAAGGCCAACCGCAGCAAGATCGCGCTGATTACCGTTTCGATTGGCGGTAATGACGTAACCGCCTGCGCGAGGGCAGCGGAGGCGATCCCATGCGTCGCCGCCGCGACAGAGGCCGTCAACACCAACGTCACGGCGACTGCCAAGGCGCTGCGCGCCGCCGCAGGCCCGAAGCCGAAGATCGTCGGCACGACCTACCCCGACGTAATCCTCGGTGCTTGGGTGAATCCCGGCGGCGACAGTTCCAAGGACCTCGCCGGCCTATCGGTAATCGCATTCCAGGCTCTAATCAACCCGTCGCTGAAGAAGGCTTACGGCTCAGCGAAGGGATCGTTTGTTGATGTGACGGCAGCCACCGGCGCCTACGGCGACCTCAAGGTCTTCGAAACGCTCGCTCCTTACGGCTCAATTCCTAAGCCCGTAGCCGCCGTTTGCAAGATCAGCTACTACTGCGACAAGGGCGACATTCACCTGCGTACGCCGGGCTACAAGATCATCGCCAAGATGGTTGCTGCAGAGCTTCCGCGCGTTAAATAGCTGCGCAGCGCCATTGCCACCAAGCCTGAGAGCCGAAGTAAGCGGTACGGTTCAGGCATAACCAGTCTTCGAACGTAGGAGTTCTTGATGACCCGTCTTTCCGTCGCCCCGTTCCTCTCGATCGCCTGCATCGCCGCCGTCGCTGCGGTAACCCTGCCGGGGTGCGGAAAGCCTGAATTCTGCGCGAAGAAGACCGAGTTCAACAGCTCCGTCACGACGCTAACGAGCGTCTCGCGGGATCCTCTCGATCCGACCGAGATCAGCACCGACATCAGCAACGTCCAGGACGCTGGCACGTCGATGATCAACGCCGCACAGTCCGACTTCCCAAGCCAGTCAACTGCCCTCGAGAACGCCCTCAACGACGTTGTTGCAACAGGCAAGACGCTAACCACGAGCACCGACCTCACTGCGACTGGCGTCACCCTTGGCGCGCAGCTGCTGGTGCTCAACTCGGCCTGGAACAGCTTCAAGACGGCAACGAACGACTCCTGCAGTTAACAGCGGAGGGGTCTGAAAAGGGGGCGCGCACATGAGCGAGGTGCTCTCGCTTCTGCTTGAAGGACTAGGCCACGCCGCGATGATGGGCTGGGAGATCTGGTGGGCGCTGGTATTGGGCTTCGCGATCTCAGCGATGGTGCAAGCCTGGGCGCCGCACGAACGGATAGAAGCGCTGCTCTCCGGCCCAGGCGCAGCGCCAATCGCCCGTGCCACCGGCTTCGGGGCCGCCTCCTCGTCCTGCTCGTACGCGGCGATTGCGATCGCCAAGTCGCTATTCCAGAAGGGCGCCTCCTCGGCCGCCTCGCTGGCATTCCAGTTCGCCTCAACGAACCTCGTCTGGGAGCTCGGCCTAGTGATCTGGGTGCTGATGGGCTGGCAGTTTACGCTCGCCGAATACCTCGGCGGCGTCGTGATGATCCTGCTGATGTGGGCAATGCTGCGACTCTTCGTCTCAAAGGAGCTCGAAGAGGAGGCGCGCGAGCACGCACGCGGCGCTGACACCGGCCACGAGCACCACATCGCGGCGACCAACATTCCTCTGCGCGAGAAGCTGACCGACTCGCAGTCATGGTCTGACGTCGCGCACAACTTCCGCGGTGACTGGCAGATGCTTTGGAAGGAGATCGTGATTGGCCTTCTGCTTGCTGGCTACATCGCGCTGCTTGGCAACGACTTCTTCAACGGCCTCTTCCTGACCGGCGCGCCGCCGCTCGTCCAAACCGTCTGGGGAGCAGTGATCGGGCCTGTGATCGCGGTGCTCTCGTTCGTCTGCTCAGTCGGAAACATTCCGCTCGCCGCTGTGCTTTGGTCAGGCGGGCTCAGCTTCGCCGGCGTGATCGCATTCATTTTCGCTGATCTGATCGTGCTGCCGATCATCGTCGCCTACCGCAAGTACTACGGCAACGCCTACGCCGCGCGGATCGTCGCGCTGATGTTCGTAACGATGGTGATCGCAGCGCTTTTCATTGATCTCGTCTTCGGTTTCGCCGGGCTGATCCCCAGCGCGCCAGCGACGACCGACGATGTCTTCGGGATGATCAGCCTCGACTACAAGGCGGCGCTCAATGCGATCGCGACGGTGGCCTTCATCGCACTTTGGACGATCACCGCTAGGCGCGGCGCGAAGGACCCGGTCTGTGGCATGAGCGTTGATAAGCGAGTCGCTCTGCGGAGCGAGGTTGATGGAAAGACTTGGTATTTCTGTGGCCCAGGGTGCCAAGACAAGTTCAGCGCAGCGGAT
Organism: Solirubrobacteraceae bacterium; assembly: GCA_044240185.1. Classification (GTDB taxonomy): domain Bacteria; phylum Actinomycetota; class Thermoleophilia; order Solirubrobacterales; family Solirubrobacteraceae; genus F1-60-MAGs163. Next base: position 19 of record JBIHZY010000159.1, on the reverse strand, counting down.
AGTACTTAGCCGCGAACGA
>JBIHZY010000158.1:0-3971 GCA_044240185.1 Solirubrobacteraceae bacterium | reverse complement strand
GGTTGCGTCAACCTCAGCGACTAGCTCGGCCCCGACCTCGGGCGACTCGCTCAAACCTTCGACGATTAGCGCTTGATCGTCACCAGCCCGGATTACGCCGACGACGATCGCGAGATGGTTCCCGTCGGCCGAGATCAACACCCCGGTGTCTCCAGCCTGCCCGCCGCCTTCGGCATAGAACGGCGAGTCGGCGAGCTTGATCAACGTCCGGCCATCCTGCTCGGCGATCCCAACAACGTTGGTTCGGGTGCTGAGAGACTCGTAGCCGACGAAGCGCGCCTGGTCGCCGCCAACCGCGCGAACAGCCTCGGCCGAAACTCCAACCTTGCGCTCGCCCGCGCCTGCCGCTGAGCGCGTCCGCTGCTCCCCCATCAGGCGATCGAACTCGGCTTGCTCGCCGAACGGAACGCCCCGCTCCTCGGCGAGCTCGCGCGTCAGTTCGATCGGGAAGCCAAAGGTGTCGTGGAGGCGGAAGGCATCGTCGCCGCTGAGCGTGCCGGCGGCGAGAAGCTCGTCGAGCAGCCCGCTGCCTTGGACGAGCGTGCGGCCGAAGCTCTCTTCCTCCCCGCGAACCCATTCGAGGATCGTCTTGCGGCGTTCGACCAGCTCTGGGTAGGCCGCGCCCATTACGTCAATCACCTGTTCGGCGAAAGCCGGCAGGAACTGCCCCTCAATCCCGATCCGCTGGCCCTGCAAGACGGCGCGGCGCATAACGCGGCGCAGGATGTAACCACGATCCTCATTCGACGGAACGATGCCGTCGGCAATGAGGAAAGTCATTGCGCGCGAATGGTCGGCGAGAATCCGCAGTGCGCGCACGTCAGCGTCGCCGCTGCCAAGTTCGCGGCCGAGCGCCATTAGCCCAGCAAACTGATCGGTCTCAAAGACGCTCTCGGCTTCCTGCTCAATCAGCGCAAGGCGGTTCAGACCGGCGCCGGTGTCGATGTTCTTCGCTGGCAGCGGCGTGAGCACGCCGTCGGCGCTCTGGTCGAACTCCATGAAGACGAGATTCCAATACTCGAGGAAGCGATCGTTCTCGCCGCCGGGGAGATCATCGGGGCCGCCGTACTGCTCTCCGCGGTCGAGGTAGAGCTCGCTGCACGGGCCACAGGGGCCGGTCGGGCCGGCCTGCCAGAAGTTCTCCGAGCGAGGGCAGAGGACGATCCGCTCGCGCGGCACTCCTACTGCTTCCCAGGCAGCGATTGCCTCTTCGTCAGGACCGAGGCCGAGCTCCTTATCGCCCTCGAAGACGGTGATCCAGATCTTCTCGGCGTCAAAACCGAATCCCTCGAGCGAAAGCTTCCAGGCCAGCTCGATCGCGCCCTCTTTGAAGTAGTCACCAAGCGAGAAGTTGCCGAGCATCTCAAAGAAGGTGAGGTGCCGGGCGGTGTTGCCAACGTTCTCAATATCGGTCGTGCGAAAGCACTTCTGGCAGCTCGTGAGCCGCGGCGCAGGCGGCTGCTCCAGACCCATGAAGTACTCCTTCAAGGGGTGCATCCCGGCCGTCGTCAGCAGCACCGAAGAGTCAAACGAGGCTGGAACGAGCGAGCCGGATGGCCGCAGCGTGTGGCCATTCGCCTCGAAGAACTCGAGGAAGGTGGAGCGAAGCTGATCGGTGCTGCGAGCCGGCATCAAGCGATTGTCGCGCATCCGACGACGCGATCGCCACTTAGCAGCACCGCGGTCTGCCCAGGAGCGGGTGCCCAGGCCGATTTCTTGAGTTCTAGAACCGCTCCGTTGAGGCGACATTCGAGCGCTGGCGCATGCGAGCGAAGCCGAGCTTGATTCACAGTTTCAGCCGGGCGATAGAGCTTCACGTCGGTCAGTTCGACTTCGCTGCGATGGAGCTGATCGCGCGTTGCGACTGTGACCGTGTTGGCCTCTGCGTCGGTCGCTGCGACGTACAGGGGCTCTGCGACTCCGCCGATTTCAAGCCCACGCCGCTGGCCGACCGTGAACCCGTGCGCGCCGTTGTGGCTTCCAACCTTGGCTCCGTCCAGATCGACGATTGAGCCCGGGCGATCGGCAATGCCTCCATGCCGCGCGAGGAAAGCGTCGCTGGCCGTACCGGCAAGGAAGCACAGATCCTGAGAGTCGGGCGTTTGAGCTACTGAAAGACCGGCTTCGGCGGCCAGCTCACGAACCTCCGGCTTTGTCATCTCACCGAGCGGGAAGCGCATCCGTGCGACCGACTCGGGCGCCAACGCCGCGAGCATGTACGACTGATCCTTGGCGGGATCAACTGCGGCGCGAAGAAGCCCGTCGTCACCGACGCGGGCGTAGTGGCCGGTCGCTAACTCGGCTGCGCCGAGGCGCGTGGCGAGATCGAGCATTGCGTCGAGGCGGACGGCGCCGTTGCAGCGCACACACGGGTTCGGCGTCTTGCCCGCGGCATGCCCGGCAATCCACGGTTCGACAACGCCGGCGCGAAAGGCCTCACGCAGGTCGAGCGTTAGATGCGCGAGACCTAAGCCATGAGCCAGCGACCGCGCGCGCTGGACGGCGCTTGCAGAGCAGCAGCTCCCCTCAGCGTCGTTCTGCTCGTCGCGCCAGAGCTCGAGCGTTACGGCAACAGGCGGCTCGTCAGAATGCTCGGCGCAGAGATGAGCCGCGACGGCGCTGTCGACGCCGCCACTCATCGCAATCAAGACGCGGCCAGGCTGCGACTCAAGCTGCGCGCTCGCTGCGACTGCGCCTCCCAGCGCGCGGGCCAGCGCGTCGGCGGCGAGCTCCGCGGCGTGAATCTTCCCGGCGCTCAGCCCGCCGAGCTGCTTGCTGACGTCCGCCGTGCCGATCTTCGCGGCCTCGAGCACCGGCGCGCCATCAACCAGTTCAATCGCCGCGCTCGCGGCGGCGCTGGCAGCACCGCAGCCGGAAGCCGCAAAAGTAGCCTCAACGACTCGATCCTGCTCAACGCGGATTGCGATTCGTACGAGATCACCGCAGGCAGCGCCCCCGGCCACGCCGCAGTGCGCGCCGTCCGGCACATCGCCCTGCCCGCGCGGATGGCGCAGATGGTCCTCAAAACGCTCGTCAGCCATTGACGGCTCAGTCTAGGCGCAGCGAGCGCAGTTAGCCTGCGGCAGGAGGCGTTTGCGGCTTGATGCCGAGGTCGCGGAGCTGGCGCGCGTCGGCTGGAGCCGGCGCTCCGGTCAGCGGATCGGCTCCACTGGCAGTCTTCGGGAAGGCGATTACGTCGCGGATTGAGTCTCGGCCGCAGACGAGCGCAGCAATTCGGTCGAGCCCGAAAGCAATTCCGCCGTGCGGCGGCGCGCCGTACTCGAGCGCTTCGAGCAAGAAGCCGAAGCGCGCTTTTGCCTCTTCGGCGTCGAGTCCGATCGCATCGAAGACTCGGCTCTGAACTTCAGGCGTGTTAATGCGGATTGAACCGCCGCCCAGCTCATTGCCGTCAACGACTAGGTCATAGGCGCGTGAGCGCAGCGAAGTGGGATCGTCAAGGTCGCCCTCGGGCGCCGTGAACGGGTGATGGAGCGCGGTTAGGCCACCGGTCTCTGCGTCGGCTTCGAACATCGGGAAGTCAACGACCCAGCAGACCGCATGCTGGCCTTCGGGGATTAGCTCGAAGCGCGCAGCGAGCTCAAGGCGCAATGCGCCAATAGCAACCGGCGCCACAGCAACGCTGTCGGCAACGAAGCAGAGCAGGTCCCCATCGCTCGCCTCGAGTGCGCTGTTGACTGCCGTGATCTGCTCGGCGGTGAAAAACTTCGCGAGGTTGCCTGTCCAGCCGCCGTCACCGACGACGATCGGAGCGACAGCTTTGGCGCCGTGAACCTGCACGACCTCGTTGAGGCTGTCGAGCTCGGAGCGCGACATCTCGCGCGCACCGGCGTTCAGCGCGCGGACCGTTCCGCCGCCGCTGAGAACCGATTCAAAGACCTTGAACTCCGAGCCACGAAGCTGCTCGCTGACGTCCTTAATCTCGAGCCCAAAGCGAAGGTCGGGACGGTCGC
>JBIHZY010000157.1:0-3997 GCA_044240185.1 Solirubrobacteraceae bacterium | reverse complement strand
AGCTCCCGGTTATGGTCGCCGGAGTTATCGGCATTGGTCTTGCCAGCTGGCTCGTGCCGCAGCGCGTGCGAGTGCCGCTGGCGCTCTTTCTGATCGGAGTGTTCACGTTTGTGCTGCTCGCACTTGGCCAGTTCTCGGTTATCAGCCGCTACCTGCTGCTGCCGGCGATCATGCTGATGATCTTCGCGGCCTTCCTCGTCGCCGGGTTCACAGTCCTCAAAGAAGGCCGTGTGCGCAAGTATTGGTCTGCCGCTTCGGCGGTTGCCGTGGTCGCTTTGATTGTTTGGACGATCGTCCGAGTCAACGTTGGCGTGCTCGTGTCGGAGCTGAAGTTCCGTGGCGATTCGGTGCAAGCGTTGACCAGCCTGCTCGACCGTCCGGACGTGCGCGCCGCCGCTAAGTGCGGCCCGGTGTTGACCAGCAATCATCGCCTCATGCCCTCGGTGCGCTGGATTATGGATCTTCCAGCCGACCAGGTGATTGCCCGCAGCGACATCACGGAATCGTCGAAAGTGAAGAACGGAATCGTTGTCCTGGCAGCCGGCAGGGCCGTTCTCCTGCGCGGCGGGCTCGACCGAGAGAACCCATCGTCGGAAGACACGCTCCGCAACCTTCCGCCCGCGGGCTATCGGCCGGTCGCCGCCAACGAGCTCTACTCGGTGTACGCGCGCTGCCGCTGAGTGCGGCGTTGTAGGCCTATCCTGATTGCCTAATGGAGAGTTCCGTTTCGACACGCGATCAGCAGTTGCTCGAGAGGGCGATTGAGCTTGGCCGCAAAGGCCTCGGCAGCGTCAGTCCCAACCCGCAGGTCGGCGCGGTCATCGCACGCGACGGGGAGGTGCTCGGCGAGGGCTGGCACGAGCGCTACGGCGACGCTCACGCCGAGGTCAACGCGATTGCCGACTGCGGCGGGGCCGATCTAACCGGAGCGACGCTCTACGTTTCACTCGAGCCGTGCTGTCACGAAGGCAAGCAGCCAGCGTGCACCGACGCGATCACTGCGGCCGGGATCGGGCGCGTCGTCGTAGCGAGCGATGACCCGACCGAGAAGGCGAGCGGCAGGGGCCTTGGAATCTTGCGCGACGAAGGGGTCGAAGTTGAGCTCGCTAGCGGCGATTTGGCCGCGATAGCGCGGCTTGAAAACCAAGCGTTTCGAAAGCACGCTCGCACCGGCAGGCCTTGGGTTCTGTTCAAATCGGCGATGAGTATCGATGGCAAAGTCGCGACTAGCGAAGGCGACTCGCAGTGGATCTCGGATGCCAGCAGTCGGGAGCTAGTCCACGTCTGGCGCGCCGAGGTCGATGCGGTCGCGGTCGGCATTGGGACGGCGATGGCCGACGACCCGCAGCTGACGGTGCGCACGCCCGGGGCCGAGAAGCAGCCACGCAGAATCGTCTTTGACTCCGATGCTCGGCTGCCGCTCGATTCGCAATTGGTCTCGCAGGCGCCCGAGGTTGAGCTAATAGTCGTCGTGTCGCGCGCCGCGCCGCGCAGCGCGATCGAGGCGCTGGAGTCTGCCGGCGCCGAAGTAGTCGTTGTCAGCGGCGAGAACGAGCCTCTGAGGGTCAGCGATGCGCTCAGCCAGCTTGGCAAGCTTGACCCGCCGGTCACCTCGCTGCTGCTCGAAGGCGGACCGCACCTAGCCGGCGCATTCTTTGACGCCGGCGAGATCGACGAGATTCGACTCTTCATCGCGCCGCTTGTGCTCGGTGGCGCAAACGCCCGCGATCCGCTCGAAGGGATGGGGGCGACGATGATCGCTGACGCGACCCGCGCTCTCTCGCTGACGACCGAGATCGTCGCTGACGACATCCTGCTGACCGCCAGACTGCGAGAGTGGTAGCGATGTTTACGGGACTAATCGAAGATCTTGGTGAGCTCGCGGAGCTTGAGAGCAACGAGCTTGGCGCACGCCTGACAATCCGCAGCGCGCTTGCCGGGCAGCTTTCGGAGGGCGATTCGGTCGCCGTTAACGGCGTTTGCCTCACAGCCACAGAGATCGACGCCGAGAGTTTCTCGGCCGATGCGATGAATGAGACGCTCAGCCGTAGCTCGCTCGGTGACGCCGAGCCAGGTTCTGCTCTCAACCTTGAGCTGCCAGTTCGCGCTAACGGGCATCTCGGCGGGCACATTGTCCAAGGCCACGTCGATGGCGTCGGCTCGATTGCGGCGACGCGTGAGGATGGGATCGCGTTAGTTGTGACGGTCGCTGCCGCCCCGGAGCTGCTTCGCTACGTCGCTGAGAAAGGTTCGATCGCCGTTGACGGCGTCTCGTTGACGGTTGCTCGCGTCGATGATCAGGGCTTCGACGTCTGGCTGATCCCTGAGACCACGCAGCGCACCAACCTGGGCGGCGCTGCGCTGGGTCGTACAGTCAATCTTGAAGTCGACATTCTCGCCAAGTACGTCGAGCGGCTGCTCACCACCTCCTGATGACCAATTCCGCCGAAACCGATTACCGCTTCGCAACCGTTGACGAGGCTCTGGCCGACATCGCTGCCGGCAAGATGATCGTCGTCGTCGACGACGAGGACCGTGAGAACGAGGGCGACTTGGTGATGGCCGCCGAGCACGTTACGCCCGACGCGATCAACTTCATGGCCAAACATGCGCGCGGCTGGATCTGTCTCGCATTGACGCCGGAGCGGTGCACTGAGCTAGACCTCGAGCTGATGACGGCCAAGAACGAGACTCCCTATGAGACGCCGTTTACGGTCACGATCGAAGCCCGTGAAGGGGTAACGACGGGGATCAGCGCCGCCGACCGTGCGCGGACAATCCAGGTCGCCAGCGACCCGGCCAACGGCCCCGAGGCGATCGTTAAGGGCGGCCACGTAAACCCACTCAAGGCCAAGCCCGGAGGCGTCCTAGAGCGCACCGGCCACACCGAAGCGAGCGTTGACCTCGCGCGTCTTGCTGGCTGCACGCCGGCAGGTGTGATCTGCGAAATCATGAACGACGACGGCTCGATGGCTCGCGTCGATGACCTCAAGAGTTACTGCGAGCTCCACGGTCTGAAGATGTTGACGATCGCCGATCTGATCGCCTACAGACGCAAGAACGATCAGCTCGTAGAGCGCGTCGTATCGACGACAATGCCTACCGCCTTCGGAGATTTCACGGTCGTCGGCTACCGCTCTCTCGTCGATGACAAGCACCACGTCGCGCTAGTCAAGGGCGACGTTGAAGGGAAAGAGGACGTGATCGTTCGCGTTCACTCGGAGTGTTTGACCGGCGACGTCTTCCACTCCTTGCGCTGCGACTGCGGCGACCAGCTGGTTTCCGCGCTGGCAGTGATCGAAGAGGAGGGGGAGGGCGTTCTGCTTTACCTCGCGCAAGAGGGTCGGGGCATCGGCCTGCTGAACAAGCTCAAGGCTTACAAGCTGCAAGAGGAGGGGTACGACACCGTCGACGCCAACCTCAAGCTCGGCCTTCCGGCTGACCTGCGCGACTATGGAATTGGCGCCCAGATTCTCGTCGATCTTGGCCTCAGCTCGATTCGAATTCTGACCAACAACCCAAAGAAGATCCATGGCCTCGAGGGCTACGGGCTGTCGGTTAGCGAGCAGCTGGCAATCGAACCAGCCTCGAACGAACACAACGCCGATTATCTAGAGACGAAGCGCCGCCGGATGGGCCACACGCTCCACCACCAAGGACTAAATCTCGACGAGGAGATGATCCACTCCCAGCGCGAGCAGGACCGAATCGTTAAGGAATCGGGCGATGAGTGACCGTTACGCGATCGTCTGCGCTCAGTTCTATCCCGAGTTGGCCGAGCGGCTGACGTCTAGCGCGCAGGCAGCCTTCGCCGATGCCGGCTGCGAGCCGGCTGAATGCTTCGAGGTGCCGGGTGCCTTCGAGCTGCCTTCGGCCGCCAAACTCTGCGCGCAGTCGGGGCGATTTGCCGGAGTGGCCTGCCTCGGCGCCGTTATCCGCGGCGAGACCGACCACTACGACTACGTCTGCGCCGAGAGCGCCCGCGGAATCCAAGCCG
>JBIHZY010000126.1:0-5323 GCA_044240185.1 Solirubrobacteraceae bacterium | reverse complement strand
TCTCCACGACCAACTGGGCCACCACCGGCGACAGACCAGAAGCGATCACGATTGATTCAGCCGGCAACATCTACACCGCCAACAGCAGCTCGAACAATGTGACGAAGATCACGCCCGGTGGCGTCTCAACAATCGTTGGATTCACCGACCCCGGCCCAGTCGGGATCACGGTTGATTCGGCCGGCAACATCTACACCGCCAACGCCGGCGACTCCATGAGCCTTGGACCGGGCAGCGTGTCGAAGATCACTCCCGATGGCACAACAATATCCCTTACGGGAACCACCGGCGACGGGCAGAGGGCGATCACGGTTGATTCGGCCGACAACGTCTACACCGCCAACTCCGGCACGGACAATGTGTCGAAAATCACGCCCGACGGCACGTCAACCATCCTTGGCCTCACCGGCTCCATCCCGAGCGGGATCACGGTTGATTCGGCTGGCAACGTCTACACCGCCAACTACGGCACGAGTGATGTGTCGAAAATCACGCCCGCAGGTGGCTCAACAATCCTTGGCAGCACCGGCACCAACTCCGGCCCGTGGCCGATTACGGTTGATTCGGCCGGCAACATCTACACCGCCAACCTGGGCACGAGCAATGTGTCGAAGATCACGCCCGAAGGAACATCAACAATCGTTGGCACCACCGGCACCGGCCCGTTCGGAATTGGGGTTGATTCGTCCGGGAACCTCTACACCGCCAACGCCGACCAGGACAATGTGTCGAAGATCACGCCGACCGTTACGGGCGGCATACCGGACATCTCTCCTGCCCCGCCAGCGAAGCCTTCAGCGCCAACCGCTGCCGCCGGCAGTCCGGGAAGTGGCGCAGCAACCGTTAGCGTCAATGCCAACCCAATTTCGGCTGCCTTTGGAGCCCCGTCGTGGTACACCATCAGCGCTACCCAGGACGCGTCGAAGCAGTGCGTCGTCACAAATTTAAGCTCATCCTGCAGCGTTGCCGGCCTAACGATCGGTGCTGCGTACACCTTCACGGCGTCGGCAACCCTAAACAGCTGGCAGACAGCCTCGTCGGCGCCGTCAAACAGTATTACCCCCACGGCGGCAGCGCCAGCCGCGCCAACGTCGCTTGTTGCTAGCGCCGGTAATGCGAGCGCGTCAATAGCGTTCACGGCCGGCGTCGACAACGGTGCTGAGATCACTAACTACGAGTACTCGACAGACAACGGTTCAACGTGGACTACGCGCAGCCCCGGCGCTACGACGTCACCGATCGCGATCAGCGGCCTAACCAACGGCACCGCCTACAACGTCAAGCTGCGGGCCGTGAACAGCGTCGGTGCAGGGGCAGAGTCGAGCGCCGTGAGTGTCACTCCAGTTGACCCCACGCCACCGCCCACACCAACACCCAAGCCCGCAAAGCCCGCAGTAACTTGGGCCTCATCAGCGAAAGCGAAGACCATCACCGCCGTGATCACACCGGTAGCCGGCGTTACCTACACGCTCACCGCAAAAAGCGGCCGGAAAACGAAGAAGGGCTCCTGCAAGAACGTCACGATCAAAAAGGGCAAGAAGAAGCTCGCTCGCCGCTCGTGCACCGTGAAGCTCGCGAAGGGTAAGTGGCTTGCTTCGGTAACGCCAAAGAAGGGCTCCGTTAGCGGCACCGTGAACACGAAGCGCTACAGCTTCAAGTAGCGCCGCCGCTCGCGCGTTCCCAAAACCGTTCCCACGACCACCCAGGAGCGAAAAAACCGAAGCAAACAGGCGGGCTGCTGGCAACAAGATAGATTGAACGCGTGAGCGCGGCAGTCACAGAAAGCAGCACAGACGGCCACGCGACGCTGACGCTGACTTCAGCCAGCGGCGAGCTGGAGGCGGTCTACGCGCCGGGGGTTGGAATGGTCTGTTGCTCGTTGCGCCACCGCGGCGCCGAGCTACTCGGGCAGCGCGGCGGGCTCGCCGCGTACGCGACGAAGGGCTCAACCTTTGGCATTCCGCTGCTCTACCCGTGGGCCAACCGGCTGGCGGCGATGAACTACTCGTTTGAAGGCGTAGATGTGGCGCTCAGCGCCGACGATTCGCCGCTCCACTTCGACTCCGCCGGACTGCCGATGCACGGTCTGCTCGGCGCCTCGCCCTACTGGGAGGTAGTTGAGGCTGGCGAGGACGATGGCGCGGCGCTGCTGCAGGCGCGGCTCGACTTCTCAGCCCACGACGAGCTGGCGCGCGCCTTCCCCTTCCGCCACATGCTGGAGCTCGAGGTGCGGCTGGACGACAACTCACTCACCGTCGCGACGACGGTGATCCCAACCGGCGACGGCAACGTCCCAATCGCATTCGGCTTCCACCCCTACCTCGCTCTGCCCGGCGGAACGCGCGACGGGGTCGAGATCGAACTGCCGGTGACGCGCCACTCGCTGCTCGAGCCGAGTGGGATTCCGAGCGGCGAGCACGAGCCGGCCGACGGAGCACGCGCGCCACTCGGCGATCGCGCCTTCGACGATCTCTTCGACGAGCTGAGCCAACCACCACTCTTCACGCTCAGCGGCCCCGGGCGCGAGATTGAGCTTGAGTTCGAGGGCGGCTACCACTTCACCCAAGTCTACGCCCCGCCAGAGCAGCCATTCATCTGCTTCGAACCGATGACGGCGCCAACGAACGCGCTAATGAGCGGCGACCGCCTAGCCAGCGTCGCGCCCGGTGAGCAGTTCAAAGCGGTCTTCAAGATCACCGCCCGCGGCTAGCGGCGGCTATGCTCGGCCGATGAAAACTCGCGCAGTTTCAATCACAGCCGTACTAATCGCAGCAGCCGCGATCGCCGGGTGCGGAAGCTCCAGCTATGACTCGTCGGCCAGCGCGACGGAGTCAAACAGCGAAGGTACAGCGCTAGTCACGCGCCTGCTCGAGGACGTCAAGACGAAGAACAAGGCCGACCTTGAGAAGTTTCTAACCCCAAACTGGCAACTTCAGCGCGCAACCGGCGCGCCGCTGACGAAGAGCGAGTTCATTGACGGGCTACCAGAGCTGAGCAGCTACAAGATCGAGCAAGTCAAAGCTCGCGAGTACGACGATTCGATGTCGGTCGCTTTCGTCGCGACGACCGACCTTGTAGTTGACGGCACGAGGTTCCCGGGCACGCCAGCTCCTTACCTGAGCTCGTTCATCGAGGTTGACGACGAGTGGTACCTGCTCAGCCACGCCAACCTGAACAGGCCTAAGTAGCCGCCCGGTGCTGACGCTCGCAGACCTAGCCAAGCTCGCAGGTGAGCACGCCGACGAGATTGCCACTCCGGTCGCCAGCTTCGACATCGGCGGCAGGGAGTTCGACTTTGACGCGGCGCCGGCGATCATGGGCGTCGTCAACATGTCGCGCGACTCGTGGTACCGCGAGAGCGTTGCGCCGTCGATCGAATCGGCAATCGCGCGAGGCCGCGTGCTGGCAGCTCAGGGAGCCGACCTGATTGACATCGGCGCCGAGTCAACGATTCTCGACGCCGAGCGCGTTGGTGCCGACTCACAGATTGAGCAGCTCGTGCCAGTGATTAAGGCGCTGCGCGCCGACGGGATTCTGGGCTCGGTCGAAACCTACGAACCGGCCGTAGTCGAGGCCTGCCTGAAGGCCGGCGCCAACCTGCTGAACCTGACCGGCACCGCCCACCATGAAGAGGTATTCGCGCTCGCAGCTCAGTACGACGCGGCAATAGTGCTCTGCTTCGTGCAGGGCGACAACGTGCGCGAGGTCGGCGCCGTAACCCTGGAAGGCGACCCGCTGCCGGAGCTGATCGCTCACTTTGAGCCGCGGATCGCTGCCGCGCGCGCGGCCGGCGTGGAGCGGCTCTTTGTTGATCCGGGCCTCGGCTTCTACTACTCAAACCTTGAGGACGGCGACGAGCGCGTGCGCCACCAGGCAGGGATCTTCATCAACACTTTCCGCCTGCGCGTGCTCGGGCTGCCGGTCTGCCACGCGCTACCGCACGCCTTCGACTACTTCGAGGACGAGGTACGCAGCGCCGAAGGCTTCTTCGCTGTGCTCGCTTCGCTCGGGCAGACGAGCCTCTTCCGTACCCATGAAGTGCCACGCGTGCGCGCCGTGCTGCGCACGATCGGCGCAATCAACGGCGCTTAAGGGCAGAGCGCAAGCGCGACGCCCTCTTCGCCGCTTGGCGAAACCTCCAGCGCCAGCAGTTCGAGCCCAGCGGCGCTGATGATCGCCTCAAGGCCAGCAGTCGTGTGGCGCGCTGAGCGGAGCAGGCGAACTGGCTGGCCGGCGGCCAAGCTGACTGTTCCAGCTTCGAGTTCCAACTGGAGATCAACCGCTGGCTCAAGCCAAGCACCCACCGCCGCCTGCGCGCCTGCGCCCGCGTCCTCGAGCGCGCCGACTGTGACGACGGCTTGGCCCCGTTCGATTCCGGCGTCCTCGCAGAGTGCCCAGAGCCACTCGCGTGTTGGCTCGTTGTCGTACTGCGCCACTATCCGCTCCAGCGCATCGTCGCCCTCAGGCAGCAAGTTGGCACTGACGGCCAGCATGTCGCCGGAGCGCAGCAGTGCCAGTGCCGCCGCGATCGCCGCGAAGGCTTCCATCCCCGGAATCATTCCGTAGAGCGTGATCACTCGCGTGCCTGGCGCCTCGCCGACCATCTTTGGCAGATCCTCGGCTGCGAGCCCGAGGTCGCAGACAATCGGGCGGCGCAGCAGCGCTCCGCCGGCACCGTCCAAAGCATCGGCCGCGACCTGCAGCAGTGGCAAACTCACATCGACCGGCGTCGCCGTGACCGGGCCTCCGGGCGGCAGCGCCTCAAGCAGCCGCCGCTCCTTCGCCCCGTCGGCGCAGCCGAGGCCGATCACGTGCACGCCGCTCTCGTCGAGCCGCTCGCCGATCAGCGCATTGACGGCGTCATAGGCCTGCATCCCGTCGCCCTCGTCGCGGGCCGGCGAGAAGGCGGCCGCAATCGCGCGCCAAAGCCGCGCCTGGCGCGCGCTGAGGTAGTGCTGGCGCGTTGCCACTACGCCGCCAGCAAGGCCATCGCGTAGCTCGGCCGCGACAACGGCCGGATGGACGCTGCGATGAACGCAGACATCAATGAACGGTGGGCCTTCGGGAATCGTTGCCACAGGCTGAGAATACGGATCGAAGGGCAAGGCAGGCCGCGCCGCAGCGCCGAGCGTGGCAAGCTTCCGTGAGTACACGCAAACCGACTTCAGGAGAAAACGAAAATGGGCGTTCTTGACGACAAGGTGGCAATCGTCACCGGCAGCGCACGAGGCATCGGCCGGGCAACGGCGGAGATCCTCATTGAGCAGGGCGCGAAGGTTCTGATCAACGACCTCGACGGCGACGTCGCGCAGCAGACGGCGTC
>JBIHZY010000074.1:0-8329 GCA_044240185.1 Solirubrobacteraceae bacterium | reverse complement strand
CCTGCAGCGCCAGCCAAGCTGGTTCAGACAGCCGTTGACGCTTGGGGCAAGATCGACATCATCGTCAACAACGCTGGCTACACGCTCGACGCGCCGGTCCACAAGATGAGCGACGACTGGTTCCAGCGGATGCTCGACATTCACGTCGTGGCGCCGTTCCGGATCGTCCGCGAAGCCGCCCCTTACCTGCGTGAGCCTGCCAAGGCTGAGAAGGAAGAGGGAGTTGAGGTCTTCCGCAAGATCGTCAACGTTTCATCGATCTCCGGCACGATGGGCAACGCTGGCCAGGCCAACTACGCCGCCGGCAAGGCAGCCGTCGTCGGTTTGACGAAGACGCTGGCGAAGGAGTGGGGCCAGTTCAAGATCAACTGCAACGCCGTTGCCTTCGGCTACATCGAAACCCGTCTGACCGCTTCGAAGGACGAAGCGAACACGATGGAGATCGACGGCGAGAAGGTTCAGCTCGGTATTCCAGACCAGATGCGCGGTATGGCATCGATGCTGATTCCGATCGGCCGCCCAGGCACGCCTGAAGAGGCCGCCGGAGGCGTCTTCTTCCTCTGCTCACCGTGGAGCAATTACGTCCACGGACAGACGCTGAACATCACCGGTGGCCAGTTCACCGGAATGACAACCTAGAGCGCTCTACTGGCCCAGATAGGGCGAGAGCCGGAAGCCGCTTGAACCGCTGGCGCTGCGCACGAACGAGCCTGTGTCGCTGCGCAGTCGCCACGGTGACGGCAGCACGCCGGAACGCATGCCGAGCAGCGTCGGCAGGATCTTGACGGCTTTGGCGCAGTCGGTCGAACCGAAGGTCGTCAGCGAGTAGCGACCCTTCTTGACCATGAACTTCTTGCCGATCGGGTCGTCGTTGCCGACCGTGAAGAACGGGCCGCAGCGGTATTCACCGCGAGCCGGGTATGTACCGCCGCCGCTGGTCGTGGAGTAGGCGCGGCGGAGAGTGAAGCTCGTCGAACCGCTCGTCAGCTGAACAGCGGCCGTACCGACCGACTGTGCACGCCAGCTGCCGTCAGGATCGCCGGTGCGGTAGGCGAGCGCGAAGAAGTTGCGGGCTGCCGCGCGGCAGCTGAGCGCAGTTGATGAGCGGCTGAGGCGGTAGCGGCCCGCGCCAACGTAGACCGAGCCTGCACGAGCGCCCTGCACCAGCGTTAGATATGGGCAGGCGAGCTTCGAGGCACTGGAGGCTGGTGCGCGCGTCACGCTGAAGCGCTGCCCTGCAGAGTTAGAGAAACCGACCGGCCCAGTGACCGACTTCCAAGTCGTTTGCAGCTTCGTCCCCCAAGTGCGCTGAAACTCGGTCAGCAGCCGCGCCGCTTCGCTGCAGTTGAGGTCGGCTGTAGTAGCGAGCTTGTAGGCGCGGGCCGGAAGCGAAAGCGTGCCTGCCCGAGAAGCGTCGAGCACCTGATAGGTGCCAGCGCATTTCGTTAGGCCATTCCCCTCCGGCGCCGGCGCAATATCTTGAGCGAGCGCTGCGGCCGGCGCGCCGGCAAGAACCGACGCGCAGACCGCGGCTGCGCCCAAAGATGCGAGTAGGTGGCGAGAAACAGACCGCTTCATCGCCAACTTCTCATTAGCTACCAACGCGCTTCACGCTGAAGCCATCGCTCGGGGTGTTGTTCATGTAGAAGCTCTTCGCAGAGACATTCATCTTCCACGGGCGAGGCAGGTTGCCAGCCCAGTCGTTATTAAGGAAGTAAGAGAAATCGTTCGAGGCAGACTTGCAGTCAAGCCCCGGTGTGTTGTGGCTTGCCAGCTTGATCGTGTAGTTACCGGCAGGAAGCTTCATCGCGCCGATCTGATCGTTGTGAAGCACGCGGAACGTGCCCGGGCAGGTCAGGCCACTCGGAGTAGGATTTGGCGTCGGGTCGCTAACAGGCGTTGCCTGGAAGTCGACCGTCGGGTTAGTCCCAAGCTTCGTGAAGCGCTTGCGATTGCCTGACAGGTTCTTCACTTGCCAGCCGCTCGCGACTTTGCCAGCCTGAAGGAACTGCTGGAAGTACTTCGTTGTCTGCGAGCAAGACATGCCGCTGTTGACCATGTTGTAAGCGCCAGCGGGGAACGAAACGCTGTTGATCTTGTCGTTGTGCAGTACGCGGAACTGGCCGCAGGCGCCGGAAGCGCCGGCCGTAGCTGCCTGAGCGACTGCAGGAAGTGCCGCGATCGCGACGAGGGAAAGGGAAAGAGTTAGGAGACTGCGAGTTTTATTCATAAACACAGGGTGGCACAGTATTCGGCCGTAATGCGCCGGTTACTTTTGCGCTGCTAAGCCGCTTGGCCGGTGCCAATAGGGCAGCTAACGCCCGTGCCACCAAGGCCGCAATAACCGTGCGGCACCTTGTGCAGATACTGCTGGTGGTAATCCTCTGCGTAGTAGAAAGGCCCTGCAGCGGCGATCTCGGTCGTGATCTCGCCGATCCCGGAAGCGTTCAGCGCCGCGCCGTAGCGCTCAGCCGACGCGATCGCAGCCTGGTGCTGGTCCTCGCCATCCCAGTAGATCGCTGAGCGGTACTGAGTTCCAACGTCGTTGCCTTGGCGCATTCCGTGAGTTGGGTCGTGCCCTTCCCAGAAAACCTTCAGCAGATCCTCGTAGCTGATCTGCGCTGGGTCGTAAGCGACGAGCACTGCCTCCGTGTGGCCAGTCTGGCCGGAGCAGGTCTCTTCATAGGTTGGGTTTGGCGTCGTGCCACCGGCGTAACCAACGGCCGTTGAAACAACTCCCGGAAGCTGCCAGAAGATCCGCTCCGCACCCCAGAAGCAGCCGAGGCCGAAGACGGCGGTGCGCACGCCGTCGCCGAAAGGAGGCTTCAGCGGCGCGTCAAGAACAGCGTGGCGCTCGGGAATCCCGGGCAGCTCACTCTCACGCCCAGGCAGCGTCTGGTCGGCCCCCGGAACACTGAGCCTTGAGGCCATCGCGCGGCGCAGCAAAGTTAGCGGTTGCCGCCGCCAAAGATCTGCAGGAAGAAGAGGAAGACGTTGAAGACGGTAAGGAAGATCCCTGCCGCCAATGGAATTACCTCCTGCTGGCCGGCGCGGCGCAGGCGATTGAAGTCGAGCACGACAAAGAGGCCGAAGATCGCGAGGCCAAGGAAGGCGTAGATCATCGAGCCGCCAGGCATGCTGACGAAGAGCGTGACGATGCCAAAGACAATCAGTCCCAGCAGCGCAAAGAAAGCGAAGCGATAGAGGAACGAAAGGTCCTTGCGGATCGCATAACCGCCGGCGCCGAGAGCGGCAACGAAGAGCGCCGTCGCGCCGACCGCCTGGTAAACCACGCTGGGGTCGGTCGACGTGTAGTAGTTAACCGTGTAGCCGATCGAGATTCCAAGCAGCAGCCCAACTGCGAAGAGCAGAACGAGCGCAAGCTGACGGAGCCCCTTGTTGTTTGCGACGTTGAGTCCAATCAGGCAGCCGATCGCGGCAACCCAAGGGAGCAGGGATGAAAGGCCGGAGATATCGCGGCCGATGTAGGCACCGACGGCAGCGAAAGCGCAGGTGATTGCGACGAGGCCCATGACCTGGCCGAAGATCGCCAGTGAGCGTTCGCGAGTGACGGGCTGGGAAACAGCAAATCCGGGAGTAGACATTGCTCCATTCTAGATAACCCGCGGGCGGCTTTGGGCCGATTGGCCGATAGGCTGGCGCAATGGCATCTTTCAGTGGCTTTGACGAACAGACGCTTGAGCGCTTTGCCGACCTAATGGTTGGCTTCGGCGCCAACGTTCAGAAGGGCCAGATCGTCGCGATCGGCGCCGAAATAGGCAAGGAAGAGGTGGCCCGAGCACTGGCCGCCAGCGCCTACCGCCACGGCGCACGCTTCGTTGACGTTGGCTACTTCGACCCGCACGTCAAGCACGCCCGCCTAGCCAATGCCGACCCGCAGACATTGGAGTTCGTCCCCTCTTGGTACGGCGACCGCATTCTCGCCCTCGGTGACCAACGGTGCGCCCGGATCGGCCTAAGCGGCCCGGCAGCGCCTGGACTCTTCGATGACATTGATCCGGCACTGGTCGGCAAGGACCAGTTGCCAGCGGTGAAGGAGAGCGGCACCGTCGTTAACGCTGCGACGACGAACTGGACGATCGGCCCGTGCCCGAGCCAGGAGTGGGCCGAGCTGGTATTTCCCGAGCTTGAAGCGGCCGCCGCGCTGGAACGGCTCGCGCAGGCGCTGGTCCACGTCTGCCGGCTCGACGAGGACGACCCGGTCGCCGCGTGGCGCACGCGCGCGGCGGTGCTGATTGAGGCCGCCGAGAAGGTCACCGCGCGGCGCTTCGATTCGCTCCACTTCGAAGGGCCTGGCACCGACCTTGTCGTAGGGCTGCTGCCGACGAGCAAGTTCCTCGCGGCGCAGTTCCAAACCGTTGATGGCATCGACCACATGCCGAACATTCCCTCCGAGGAGATCTTCTCGGTCCCCGACCCGGCGCGCACCGAAGGCGTAGTGCGGGCGACGAAGCCGCTGGTGCTCGGCGGTTCGATCATCGAAGGGCTCGAAGTTGAGTTCAAGGGCGGCAAGGCGATCCGCATTGACGCCGACAAGAACGCCGAGATCCTGCGCAGTTACTGCGACCGCGACGAGGGCGCCTCGCGGCTCGGCGAAGTTGCTTTGGTCGACGGCGAAGGGAGGATCGGCAAGCTTGGCACGACCTTCTTCGACACGCTGCTCGATGAGAACGCCGCCAGCCACATCGCGCTTGGCTCGTCCTACGGAATGTGCCTCGATGGCGACGACGACCGTGACCGCATAAACCTCAGCCGTATCCACGTTGACTTCATGATCGGCTCGCACGATGTTGTCGTAACCGGCGTCGATGGCGACGGCGGCCGCGCTGCGCTGTTGGCCAGCGGCGAGTGGCAGCTCTGAAATCAGTCGAGCCGTCGGCTGGGGTGACGACGCCACCACCAGACGAACGAGAGCACGCCCAAAACCAGTAGCACCACGATCACCAGCGGCGTGCTGACCGAGCCGATCACATCGGAGACCTTCTCCCACTCTTCGCCAAGGATCCAGCCGATGCCGATCAGCGCCGTGTTCCAGATCAGGCTCCCGACCAGAGTCAGCAGGATGTAAGCGACGCGTGACATCTTCAGCATCCCGGCCGGAAGCGAAACCAAGCTTCGTACCCCCGGGATGCAGCGGCCGACGAGCACTACGATCGGGCCGCGCCGAACAAACCAGGCGTCCGCTCGATCAAGCTCTTCGGGGCCGACCCGCAGGAGCGAGCCGTAGCGGAGCACGAACGGGCGCCCGCCGTAACGAGCCAGCTCGTAAAGCAGGATTGAGCCAAGTACGGAGCCAAGCGTTGCGGCAAAGAGCACGCCGACGAAGCTCAGTTCGCCGCGGGCGACGAAGAAACCGGCAAGCGGCAGAACGACCTCGGAGGGGATCGGCGGGAAGACATTCTCGACGAACATCAGTGCCACAAGGCCAAGCAGGCCGAGGTCGCTGATCACTTGGCTGACAGTGTCGGTGAGGGCGAATATCACGGGAGGGTGAACCACAGGACGACAATGCTACGGGGTGCGGGCTACGCTTCCCGGTCTGAAGAGTTCTCCAGGAGAGGTGCCGGAGTGGTTGAACGGGCACGACTGGAAATCGTGTAACGGGGGTAACTCCGTTCGAGGGTTCGAATCCCTCCCTCTCCGCTTTCCGCGATCAAATCAGCGCAGAGATATGTGAATGTGGTGATAATGATCGAATGACCTCTAATCGACGCTTCCTGACAGTCGCCGTTCTGACCTGCGCGCTCGGTGCGCTGACCTTCTCGGCTGCCGCCTCGGCCGCCGCTCCAGCCTGCAACGGATCGGCGAAGCTCTGTTCGCGGACGCTCGACAAGGTCGTCCTGCCCGGCAGCCACAACGCGATGTCCAGCTCGAGCATTGGCTGGGGAGTTCCAAACCACGCGATCGCGATTGATAAGCAGCTTAAGCGAGGCATCCGCGCGATGTTGATCGACATGCACTACGGCGTGCCGGACACCTATGACCTCGGCGGTGGGCCGATCAAGTACGTCAAGTCAACCGACGCGACTAATCCGCAGCGCCAGCTCTACCTCTGCCACAACAAGTGCGAGCTCGGCTCAACCCCACTCGTCGACGGCCTAAAGCCGATCGCGGCCTTCCTCAAGGCAAACCCCCGCGAAGTGCTGGTTTTCGTCAACGAGGATTACATCGCGCCAGCCGACTTTGCCGCCGCGGCCACAAAGGCCGGGCTGCTGAAGTACATCTACAAGGGTTCATCGACGCGATTCCCGACGCTGGCGAAGATGATCTCCAGCGGCCAGCGCGTCGTGATGACCTCGGAGTCGAAGACGGCGCCGGTCAAGTGGTACTTCGAGACATACAAGTCAACGCTGCGCGAGACGCCTTACTCGTTCGCGAGCGCCAGCCTGCTGACCGACCCGGCCGGGCTGGCCGAGAGCTGCCGCGCGAACCGCGGTCCTGCTAAAGGACCGCTCTTCCTGATGAACCACTTCGTGACGCGCCCGCCCAACGGGATCAGCTACGCCGAGGATGCGGCGATCGTCAACACGAAGGCTGCGATCGTTGCCCGCGCTAACGCCTGCAAGGCTGCGCGCGGCAAGATGCCGACGATTCTGGCCGTCAACAATGTCGAGCTAGGCGACGTTGTCGGCGCAGCGAAGAAGCTCAACGGCCTCGGCTAAAGCGTCAGTCGGCGAGCGCCGCTACGAGGTCGCGGTCGTGCTCGTAGCTGAGCAGCTCGAGGGCATCGGCCTTGCTGAGCCAGCGCAGCTCGTCAACCTCGTCGTTGACTTCGAACTCGCCGCTTAGGACCTTCATCCGCCAGTAGCGAACGTTCTTCGGGCGACCGCGGTTATCGGTGTAGCTGACAGGGTCGAGCTCCTCAATTAGCTGGCAGCTGAGCCCTGTCTCCTCCTGAACTTCGCGCAGCGCTGCGCGCTCCGAGCTTTCGTTCTTGTCGAGCTTGCCCTTCGGCAGCGACCAGTCGTCGTAGCGCGGGCGATGGACTACGGCTATCAGCCCGTCCTGCTCAACGACGCCGCCGGCGGCCTCAATCGTCCGCGCAACGCCGCTCATTGCTCGCCCTGGCGCGCGATCTCGATCAGCTCGTGCGGGCGCATCAGGACGATCAGCTCGCGCCGCAGCGAGCCGATCCGAATTCCGGCAAGGCCGCCCTTTTTCATGTCTATTCGGGCGCCGGTGAGGTCGTAGACGATCTGACTGAAGTCGGGTTCATGGCCGACGATTAAAACCCGGTCGCCGTGCTCAGGGCCGCAGAGGTCCAGTGCAGCAGCGCCGTCGAAGCCGCCAGCCAGCGGCTCAAATTCAACCGCCTTGAAGAGCAGCGCGCCGCAGGCCTCGGCGGCGGTGTCGCGGGCGCGCACCTTTGGGCTTGTCAGCACCGCCGTTGGCTCAAAGCCGAGCGCCGCCAGCGCCTGGCCGGCCGCGCGTGCCTGCTCAACGCCGCGCTCACTGAGCTTGCGGTCGTGGTCGTCGCGCGTACCGTGCGGTTCGGCATCGCCGTGCCGCAGTAGCCACAGTTGCTGTGCCATTCCTGCGGAGGGTAAAGGACTGCGAAGAGCGGCGACGGGTAGCTTTATGCGCTCGATGTCACTTCACGAAATTGCCGACGACGACATTGTTCGCAGCCACGCCGAAGGTGAGGCCAACGAGCGCCCGCCGCTCGTCGTGCTCGATCCGCTGCTTGAGTTTCTAGATGCGGCCGGGATCGGCGAAGGCGAGTTGGAAATCGCGCCGATCGGCGACGGCCACTCAAACGTCACCTACGCCGTCACGCGCGGCGATGCCCGCTTCATTCTGCGCCGCCCTCCGCGCGGGCCGCTGCCGCCAAGCGCTCACGACGTGCTGCGCGAAGCGCGCGTGATCGGCGCGCTCGAGCCGACCGCCGCGCGCGTGCCGAAGGTGCTCGCGGTTGGCGATGACGAGGCGATCATCGGCGCGCCGTTCTTCATCATGGAACACGTCGACGGCGAAGTGATCAGCACAGAGCTGCCGGCGATCTTTGACGACGCAGCGCAGCGGCAGATGCTCGGCGAAGAGCTGATCGATTCGCTGGTCGAGCTTCACAGCGTCGACTGGGAGGCCGCCGGGCTGGAAGGCTTCGGCAAACCGACCGGCTACCTCGAGCGCCAGCTACGCCGCTTCGGTGGGCTTTGGGAACACAACCGCACGCGCGAGCTTGAAGACGTTGACGCTGTCGGCCAGTGGCTGGCCGCGAACATGCCTGAGTCTGGCCCAGCGACGATCGTCCACGGCGACTATCGGATCGGCAACGTGATCTACGCGGCGAGCAGCCCGACCAAGCTGG
>JBIHZY010000156.1:0-4026 GCA_044240185.1 Solirubrobacteraceae bacterium | reverse complement strand
TCGACCTCGTTATCACGCGCAAGGTGCTGCCATCGTGGGCGATCCGGTTGCTCGCTGCCGCGCTGCTGCTTCCGGCGCTGCTCGCCGCCGCAGACGGTTTTGCGCGCTTGCGGCGCGAACGTTCGCCGGTCGCCCGCTGGATCGTTTGGGTGCTCGCTGCCGCGCTCCCTTTCGCCGCGGCAGAGATCTTCATTCGCCTACTAGGGCTATTCGGCTTTCTGAACGCCACGGCCCCGCCGGCCCCGCCCGGTTCGCTGCCGTTTGCTGCCGCTGGAATCGGCGCGCTGATCTGCGCGGGTGTGATCTTCGCGTTGGCCTTCCTCGTCCTGCGCCCACTGATTAACGGAGCGCTTACCGTCAGCGACTCGAGCGATGCCCCCGGCGCGTCACTGGCTCCGGCTCTCGTCATCTCGATCGTCGCCGTCGTCGTCTGGATCTTCAATCCGTACGCCGCCTTGCTCTTGATTCTCCCAGTCAACATCTGGCTGCTCGTCGGCGCCCGCGAAGAGCGATTGCGACGGCGCTGGGCGATCTTCTGGATCTTCTTCAGCTTGCTCCCGGTTCTCGCCGTCGCGCTCGCCTACCTAGACCAATTCGAGCTCTCACCGTTCGCGCTGATCTGGTTCATCTTCCTGACACTGGCTGGCGGCACGCCGCCGCTATTGGCTGGAATCGGTTGGTGCGTGGCGTGCGGCGCCGGCGCTGCTGCGCTGCTGCGCGCCGCTCGCCGCGACCCCGCGCCCGATCAGGCGATCACGGTTCGTGGACCGATCAGCTACGCCGGCCCAGGATCGCTCGGTGGCGTTGACTCAGCTCGACGCCGCTGAGGAGTCGTCGCCGACTCGGTGCTCGTAGCCGTGCAGTTCGACCTGCCCGCCGTCAGCATCGAAGAAGCGAACCTCAGCAGGGCCGGCGCTGACGCTTCCGATGCGAGTTAGCTCTGCGATCTGCGCTGCTGCTTGATCGGGTAGGCAGGCGCAGAGTTCAAAGTCCTCGCCGCCGCTGGCTGCGAACTGGGCAGCGTCGCGACCGAGTTCGCGGGCAATCTGCTGAGCACCGTCGGCTAGCGGAATCGTCGCCAAGTCGATCTCTAGCGTTACGCCGCTTCGCGCAGCGATCTCGCCAGCATCGGTTGCAAGGCCGTCAGAGATGTCGATCAGCGCGTGGGCGCCGGCGCTACGCAGCTGGCGGGCGCAATCGAACCGCGGCTGTGGGCGCAGCTGCGCGGCGATCAGCGCCGCTGCGAGCGGCTCTGCCAGATCACTGCCGGCTGCGCCTTCGAGAATCGCTAGCCCTGACGCAGCCGCTCCGAGCGAACCGCTGACGTAAATCCCATCCCCTGCTTTGGCGCCGCCGCGGCCGATCAGCTGCTGGGGCTCGTCGCTCCAACCAACGACCGTGACCGAACAGAAGAGCGTTGGCGAGCGGACCAGGTCGCCGCCGGCGACCGTCACCGCGGTCTGCTCGGCGAGCCGTTCGATTGCAGCGGCGAGGCTGAGTACGTCGCTGTCGCTAAGGCCGTCGGGAATCCCAAGTGAGATGTACGCCTCGCCGGGCTCGGCTGCCATCGCCGCTAGATCGGAGAGGGCAACTGCGAGCGCCTTATGGCCAACGTCGGCAACGGTTACGCGCTCGTCGTTGAGGCGGAAATGAACCCCGTCAACGATCGAGTCGACGCTGGTCACGCAATAGGGCTTCGACTGAACGACGGCGCAGTCGTCGCCGATCCAGCTGACGTTGCGTTCACCGCGCTGGGCGAAGAGCTGCTCAAAGGCGCTGATGAGCGATCGTTCGCTCACTTACAGCCTGCTAGCGGTGGCGGTAGACGATCCGCGCGCGGTCTAGGTCGTAAGGCGAGACCTCGACGCGGACGCGGTCACCTGGAAGGATTCGGATTCGGTACCGGCGCATCTTGCCTGCGACGTGACCGAGGACTAGATGGCCATTGTCGAGTTTGACGCGGAACATTGCGTTTGGCAGCGCCTCAACGACGTCGCCTTCGAACTCAACTTTCTCTTCTTTCGCCATCAGAGCTGACCGTAGCAGTCGCTGCGCCCGTTAACCGGGGGTTACGCCGCCGGTGCCGGGATCGACCGGAGTTGGCGGTGGTGTCGGCTTCGGTGTTGGTTTCGGTGTTGGTGTTGGCGTCGGCGCTGGGTTCGGCGGTGATTCGTACTGGCCACCGTTCTTCTTGCCGCCCTTCTTCTTCTTGTCCTTCTCCTTGTCCTTGGCCAGAGGATCGACGGCGTCGCCCGGAGCGCCCTCGGTTGCGTAGGTGCCGAGGAAAACTTCAGAGACGAACGGATCCTTCGGCAGCGCGAACGGATCGCACGCCCGGCCTTCCATCGCCGCTGTCATGAAGTCGCGCCAGATGCTGGCCGGTGCCGCTCCGCCCGACATTCCGCCCATCGAGATCGCGGCATCGGGGTAGCCAACCCAAACAGTCGTGTTAAGCGAGCTCGTGAAGCCGCCAAACCAAGCGTCGGTCGAATCGTTCGTCGTGCCGGTCTTTCCGGCTACCGGGCAGCCGAGTTGGGCGCCGGTGCCTGTGCCGCCGATCACGTTGGCTTCCATCGCCTTGACGGCCTCGTAGGTCTGACCGTCGGTGAAAGCTTTGACGCGGTCGCGCCGGCCGAGCGAGGTGTCGACGCGCCCGTCGGCGAATTCAACCTTTTTGATTGCCACCGCCCGTGTCCGCCAGCCACCGTTGTTAACCGTCGCGTAGGCGCGCGTCATCTCCAGCGCGGTAACGCCGTTGGTCAGTCCGCCGAGCCCTTCAGCTGGGTATGCGTCGAGTTTGCTCGTGATTCCAAGGTCGTATGCGGCGCGGCGCACCTCTTCGGGGCCAACGTCGAGGTCGAGCTGCTGGAAGACAGTGTTGTCGGATGCCACTAGCGCCTGGAAGATCGACATCGAACCGCCGTAGGAGTGGTCGTAGGTCGTTACGTCGATCGGCGTTCCGGTCCCCTCGTCGACGAATTTCAGCGGCTTCGATTCATATGTCGTCGCATTGATGTCAACGCCTTGGCGCAGCGCCGCCATCAGCACCATCACCTTGAATGTTGAGCCCGGCTGGCGCTTGCCCTGAGCGGCGAGGTTGAACTTCGAGGCTGAATAATCGCCGGATGAAGCCATCGCCTTAATCTCGCCGCTCTTGGGGTCCATACTGACGACCGCAGATGAGGGCCCGCCGGTGCCGAGGTTGGCAGCTATTGCCTCACGGGCGCGGCGTTGGAGTTTCAGGTTGACGGTCGTGTAGACCTTCATCCCGCCTGCTCGAACGCGCTCGGCGCCGTAGCGGGCGACGAGCTCTTTCTTGACGTAATCGAAGAAGTAGCCCTCGCGGTGCTGCGCGTAGTAGCGGCTCTTCTTGACGCCAAGCGGCTCACGGTTGGCTGCCGCCGCTTGGTCGGCGCTGATGTAGCCCTGCTCCTCCATCTTCGCAAGCACCTGAGCTCGGCGCTTCAAGGCCAACTCGGGCGCTAGGAAAGGGTTGTACTGCGACGGCGCTTGCGGCAGCCCGGCCAGCAGCGCGGACTGGCTCAGCGTCAGCTGGCTTGACGGTTTGCTGAACAGCACGCGCGCGGCCGCGCCGACGCCAACGGCGGTCTGGCCACCAACCGTGCCGTATGGCACGTTGTTGATGTACTCGTTCAGAATCCAGCGCTTGCCTTCGGCACCGGGGTGGCGCGCTTCGATGTCGGTCGCCAGCTTGGCCTCACGGATCTTGCGGTTGATCGTCCGCTCGCGGCCTCCTTGGTACATGTTGCGCACGAGCTGCATCGTCAGCGTCGATCCACCTTGAACGGTTGATCCGTTGGAGAAGTTCTTGACGGCGGCGCGGGCAACACCCTCGTAATCAACGCCGTTGTGCTTGAAGAAGCGCTGGTCCTCGATTGCCACAGTCGCGTCGCGCATATCTTGAGTGATCTGCGACGAATCGACTGGAGTTCGCAGCACGTCACCTTGAATGAATCCGAGCCGCGTTCCGTCGGCGGCGTAGACGGTTGAGGTCGCGCCCTGATC
>JBIHZY010000155.1:0-4061 GCA_044240185.1 Solirubrobacteraceae bacterium | reverse complement strand
TCTCGCGGCCGCCGAGTATGCAGCCGCGATCGTGCGCCGCGCCGGCGGTGAGGCGGAACTGGTCACGATCGAAGGCGGCAACCCTCTTGTGATCGGCGAACTGCGCGCGCACGACGACGGCGCGCCGACGGTGATCATCTACGGCCACTACGACGTTCAGAGCCCAGGCCCACTGGATGCTTGGCAGAGCCCACCGTTTGAGCCCGAGCTTCGCGGCGGCAGGCTCTACGCGCGCGGCGCCGCTGACGACAAAGGCAACTTCTATCCGCTGCTGCTGGCTGCCTGCGATCTCTTCGAAAGCGGCGAGCTGGCGGTCAACGTGCGCGTCGTTATCGAAGGCGAGGAGGAGGCAGGCGGGGAATCGGTCGCGGCTTGGGTTAAGGCCGACGAGCGCGGCGCCGACTGCGCGATCGTCTTCGACAGCGCGATGGAGGACGCGGATACGCCGGCGATCACGGTCGGCCTGCGCGGCTGCGTCAGCACGATGATCACGGTCACAGCGCAACCGCGCGATCTTCACTCCGGCCTTTACGGCGGCAGCGTTCAAAACGCGCTGCATGTGCTTCAGCAGATCCTCACCCCCCTGCTGCCGGATGCTGAAGGCAACCTTCGGGACGAGCTGCGCGCCGGCGCCGAGCCTCCTTCGGCCGCTGAGCTTGAGTCTTGGCAGCAGCTTCGCCCGGGCCAAGGGATCCTCGACGAAGTAGGAGCGACACCGCTGACGAGCAGCTCCGGCGATGATTTCCGTCGCCGCAACGGAGCTGAGCCATCGTTCGAAGTCAACTGGATCGAGGGCGGCGCAGCCCGAACTGTGGTGCCCGCCCAGGCGCGCGCCTACGTAACCCTGCGGCTTGCCCCCGGGCAGGACGGAGCAGCTATGGAGGCCGAACTCGAGCGGCTGCTGCGCAACAACGTTCCAGCAGGCGTTGAAGTCGAACTCGAATCGCACACCGCGACGCCGTCGCTCTTCGCCACCGATCTGCCACCGATTCAGATCGCGCGCGAAGCAATCGACCGCGCCAGCGGGATGAAGACGGCGCTAATCCGCAGCGGCGGCTCAATCCCAGTCGTCGCCGACTTCGCCGCCGCCGGTATTCCAGTGATCGTCAGCGGCTTCGGCCTTGCCGACGATGAGATTCACGCTCCGAACGAATCGTTTACGTTCGATCACTTCGACCTCAGCGAGCGCTGCGCGCGCGAGCTCCTTCAGGCGCTTGCCGCGCTGCCGCGGGGTTAGAGCGATGAGCGGTTCAAGAAGCAAAGTTCAGGCACTCGCAGCGATCGTCGGATTGGCGGCGCTCTCGTGGCTGCTTGCCGGCCGCGGACTCGTCAACTACGACATGCTCTATTCGCTGGTCTGGGGGCGCGAGCTGAGCGACGGGCGCAGCCTTGAGCTCGGCGCTGCGTTCACGCCGACGCTGCACCCGCTCGGCACGCTCTACGGAATCTTGCTGGCACCGTTCAGCAAAACGGTCGTGGCTGGAGTGCACGGCGCGGCCACGATCGACATCGTGATCGTCGTCGCCTTTCTCTCGCTCGGCACGCTGCTCTGGTTGATCTACGAGCTCGGCGCGCTCTGGTTTGGCCGCTGGGCCGGTGTCGCTGCGGCGCTGATAATGCTTACGCGCCGGCCGCTGCTCGACTTCGGCGCGAGAGCGTTTGTTGACATTCCCTACCTCGCGCTCGTGCTTGCGGCGGTTCTCGTAGAGAGCCGGCGGCGGCGTGCCGCTTGGCCGGTACTCGCTCTGCTCGCAGTCGCCGGCCTGATCAGGCCCGAGGCTTGGGCTTTCTCAGCTGCCTACGTCATCTATCTCTGGTTCAGCGGCGAGCACCGCCCGCGGCAGGTCGTCGGCTGGCTTGCGATCGCCGCTATCGGGCCGCTGGTCTGGCTACTGACTGACCAACTGATAACCGGCAACCTGCTCTATTCGCTCACCGACACGCAGGACAACGCGCGCGAGCTTGGCCGTGCAACCGGCCTTGGCGCACTGATAACGGTTGCGCCGCGCCGGCTCGGTGAGATCCTTCGCGAGCCGGTCCTCTTTGGCGCTATTGGGGGCCTCGGCTTCTCGCTTTGGGCGCTGCGAGAGAGGGTTCGCGAGCCGGTGCTTATTGCAGTCGTGGCGCTCGCAGCATTTTCGGTGCTGGCGCTCGCTGGCCTGCCAGTGCTCGGCCGCTACCTGCTGCTGCCAGCCGTGATCGGCGCGATCTTCTGCGGCGCAGGGATCTTCGGCTGGCGCGAGCTCGCTAGCGGCGATAAGCGTCGCCAGCCGTGGGCGATATTTGCTCTCGTCACGATTCTTCTGCTGCTGGTATTCGCGCCAGCGCAGGTGGATCGAATCTCAAACCTGCGGAACGCGCTCAGCCGCCAGGAGCAGATTCAGAATGATCTTCAGGCACTGATCAAGCAGCCGCCAGGGCTGATCACGACCACGTGCACACCGATCACTGTGCCCAACCACAGGCCGGTGCCGGTTCTTTCACTCTGGCTGAACCTCCCTCCCCAAGTGATTTTCAGCGCTGACGACCAACTTGTTCCAGCCGGCCAGTTCATCGCAGCCGCAACGCCGCAGGTTGACAGCGACTACATCCTTGACCCGCGCGACCGAGATCGCAGTGTTATTCAGCCACCACGAGCACTGAAGCTGGCCGGCGGCAACCGCTCTTGGCTGGTCTACAAGCGCTGCACTACGCCTAGCGGCTGAGCTTTACGGCGTCGTAACTGTCGGCGTCGTTGTCGTCGTCGTGATCGTCGTCGGCGGTGCCGTCGTCGTCGTGACCGTCGTGTTCGTGATCGTTGGAATCGTCTGAGTTGTCGAAACCGTGTTGTTGTTGCTATCCCCGCCGGTAATAACGAGCGCGGCAATTACGCCGGCAACGATGATCGCAACGGCTCCCATCACCCACGGCCAAGGGTTGCTTTTCTGCGGCGGCTGGCCGCCGGAGCCCTGCTGGTAAACGGGCTGGTTTGGATCCTGAGGGGGCTGCGTGGCCATTAGGCTGTTCCTTTAGTTGGTGTAGGTGAGTGGGAACTTGGTAGTGATCTTAAGCCCTGAATCGGCGCCGTTTTCAACGCAGGTCCATTTTGCAGTGCTGCCACTAACCGATGGAGTGCACTGCGAACCTTGGACGGTTACCGGCATCTCAGCGCCAGTGCGGGCAACGCCCTTGACGAGCGCGCTGGCAGCGGTGCAGCTTGCCAGCGCTGTCTGCGATGCGGGAACGTTGGTCGCATTCACGTTGGCGACTGTGCTGTTGCCGACAACGCCTGGGATGTTGTTGACGGTGCAGGTTCGCGTGATGTTGATCGGTGCGGTCGTCGTGGTTGTTGCCGTTGTCGTCGTTGGTACGACCGTCGTCGTCGGAGTCGAGGTGTCCGTTTTCGTGGTCAGGGTCGTAACCGGCGTCTCGATAGATGCATCGGTCGAGCTCGACGAATCGTTCCCGCCGGTGATCAGGATTGCGGCGATCACGCCAGCAACGATGATCGCGACTGCGCCAAGGATCCAAGGCCACGGATTCTTGCCTCCGCCTTCAGGCGGCTGGCCACCCTGCTGCGGGTTGTACTGCTGGGTGGGATCTTCGGAAGGAGGCTGAGTGGACATGGCTGGAACGGTAGGCAGCGACGCGGACGGCTACCCAAAGAATCCCATCCCGACTGCTGCGGTTGGTTTTCTGCTAAATTCGTTCAGCGCTCTATTAGGGCGCCCTAACTCGGCCATAAATGAAGGAGTAAACAACTGTGAATTCGAAAGCAACACGCCTCGCCCTACTTCCACTGGCGATCATCGCGATCGGTGCGGCCTCCGGCTGCGGCGAGGCCGATGGCGGCGGCTCCGGAGATGGCAAGAGCTTGACGATCTATTCCGGCCGCGACGAAGAATACGTCGGGCCGCTGATTGAGACGTTCAAACAAGAAAACCCTGACACCAAAGTTGAGGTCCGCTACGGCGACAGCGCCGAACTGGCAGCGACGATCCGCGAAGAAGGCGGCCAGACGCCGGCAGGAGTCTTCTTCAGCCAAGATGCCGGCGCGCTCGGCGCGCTGCAAGAAGCAAAAC
>JBIHZY010000154.1:0-4075 GCA_044240185.1 Solirubrobacteraceae bacterium | reverse complement strand
CGCATACGACGCTGTTCGTGCCTTCGAACGCGGCTAGGCGCAGCTCGCGCTAGCCTGCGTCGCTGATGGCCGCTTCGACCTTCCACCTCACAACGTTCGGCTGCCAGATGAATCAGCACGATTCAGAGCGGATCGACGGGTTGCTGGAGTCGCTCGGTTACGCACAAGCGGAAGCTGCCAGCGAAGCCGACTTGATCATCCTCAACACCTGCTCGATCCGCGAGAGCGCTGACCGGCGCTTGGAAACGCAGCTCGGTAATGCCAAGCGCTTCAAAGCTGCCCGTCCGGGCGTGATCGTCGCTGTCGGTGGATGCTGGGCGCAGTCGCTTAAGGACGAGGTGTTCGAGCGGTACCCGTTCGTCGACGTCGCGTTTGGGCCGGGGCAGGTCGACCAGCTGGGTCAGTTCCTGCTCTCCGATTCGGTTCGGGCGCAAGGCTACTTTGAGTTCGGCGGCTTCACCGGCGAGTTGCCGATGCGCTCCAAGCAAAACGCTTCGGCCTGGATGCAGATAAGCGTTGGCTGCAACCAGAAGTGCTCGTATTGCATTGTGCCGTCGACGAGAGGGCTGGAGGTCAGCCGGCCATTTGCGGACCTAGTGGTCGAGGCGGAGGCCCTTGTAGCTCGCGGCGCCCGCGAGATCACGTTGCTCGGGCAGAACGTCAATTCGTATGGCCGCGACCTCCGCCCTGACCGGCGCAGCTTCAGCGAGCTTCTCGTAGCAGTAGACGCGGTAGATGGAGTTGACCGCCTGCGATACACGAGTCCGCACCCGCAGGACATGCGCGCCGACGTTGTCGCCGCGCACCTTGAGCTTGAATCGGTCTGCGAACACATTCACCTGCCGCTGCAGTCGGGCTCGTCAAAGATTTTAAAGGCGATGCGCCGCACATATGACCGTGACCGCTACCTCGGCCGGGTCGCAATGATTCGAGACGCTATCCCCGACATCAGTCTCACAACCGACATCATCGTCGGCTTCCCTGGTGAAAATGAGAATGACTTCGAGCAGACTCTCGCGCTAGTCGAAGAGGCTCAGTTCGACGCCGCATATACCTTCATCTACTCACCGCGCCGGGGGACAGAAGCGGCAC
This sequence comes from Solirubrobacteraceae bacterium, assembly GCA_044240185.1. GTDB lineage: Bacteria > Actinomycetota > Thermoleophilia > Solirubrobacterales > Solirubrobacteraceae > F1-60-MAGs163. The sequence continues at coordinate 2,983 of JBIHZY010000154.1, read as the reverse complement.
TATTGACCGAAGAGCTAGTTTCGGCCGAAGAAGCAAGCGAACGGATCGGCCGCCTAATCGAAGTCGTCCAGCGCGTTGCCACCGCTCGCGCACAGCGTTTTGTCGGTCGCTCGGTCGAAGTGCTCGTCGAGGGTCAATCGCGGACCGACCCGGAGCGCCTGCGAGGACGCAGCCGCCACAACAAGGCCGTAAATTTCAGCGGCGTCGCCGTTCCCGGCGACTTAGTCGAGGTTGAGATCGAAGGCGCCACGAGCACCTCGCTCAAAGGCCAAGCGACGCTAGTTGCGAGCGCGCTGCGTTAGCGCTTATCAGCTTGACGATCGGCAATTTCGGCAGCGAACTCGGCGCTGCCGAGCCGACGCACAACGGCGCCCATCAAGCTAGGGGCAAGTTCCGAAGCTTTAGTGGCGACCCGTACGCTGAGTGGTGCAACATCGATCTCTCCAAGGTCGTTCTCGACCGCTGAACGGACGGCGTCGGCGACATCTTGAGGAGAGGTCGTTCCGACATAACCGGGGAGCTCAACCTTGCTGTCGTGGAACATGCCGGCGTCGCGGACAAAGCCCGGGAAAACCACGCTGACGCCGACGCCGGTCCCAACAAGGTCGGCGCGCAGACCGGCGCCAAAGCCGCGCAGCCCAAACTTCGTCGCGGAATAGAGGCTGCTGCCGGCCGTCGCGACCTTTCCCGCTAGCGAGGCGATCAAGACAATCTGGCCGCTCCCGCGGGAAACCATCTGATCGGCCAGCAGCCGCGACATGATCACTGGGGCGCGGAGGTTCACATCGAGTGCACGGTCGATCTCATCGAGCGAGAAGTCGGATAGTTCACCGGACGCCGGTAGAGCGGCGTTGGCAACGAGGATGTCGACCTCGGAGTGGGCCGCGACGAGCGCCTCGAGTTGATCGCGGTCGGCTAGGTCGGCGACCGCGATCGTCGCCCCAGTATCGGCTGCGATCCGTTCGAGTACGTCGGCGCGGCGCCCGCTGACAATCAGCTTTGCTCCCGCGGCGCTGAGCTCGTGGGCAATTGCTTCACCAATGCCGCCGGTGGCTCCGGTTAGTAGAACTGTCTTTCCTTGGATCTGCACAGCGGCATTGTCGCACGCGCAGGTACCGTTGCGGCTGTGAACGGCCGATCCCAAGACCCTGACGCTCCAACGCCGCCGGTCGTTGCGCTCTTCGGGCCGACGTCGGTTGGTAAGAGCGAGCTCGCTGTAGCGCTGTCAGAGCGGCTCGCAAGCGTCGGCCGCGGCAGTGTCCTGATCGCCGCCGACTCAATGCAGCTATATCAGGGGCTGGAACTGGTGAGCGGGGCGGCGAGCGACGCACAGCGCGCTCGCGCCGACCACCGGCTGCTCGGCTGTATTCCAATCAGCGAAGAATTCAGCGTTGGCCAGTACAGCGAATTGGCCCACGCTGAGATCGACGCTGCGCTGGCGCGCGATGTGCAGCCAATCGTTGTGGGCGGGACAGGCCTCTACTTTCAGGCTGCGCTGACCGCGATGCCGCTGCGGCCTCCGGTCGCCGCTGCGACGGAAGCTGCGCTCCAACTAATGCTTGAGCGCGAGGGCGCAGAAGTGCTCCATCAGCAGCTCACCGACCACTCACCATCGGCGGCAGCGCGGATTAACGTTGCCGACCACCGTAGGCTGATCCGCGCGTTGGCACTAATCGAGGAGGGCCACTCCGTAGACGACCAGCAGGGTGGCATTTGGAGCTCGCAGATGCGCCACCCAACGCGGCTAATTGGATTAATCCGAAGCCGCGAAGCGCTCTACGAGCGGATCAACACCCGCGTCGACGAGATTGCTGTAGCCGGCGGCGCCGCGGAAGTCGCGAAAGCACTAGAGGCCGGTGCCTCGCGCACGGCCCAGATGGCGCTCGGTTTCCGCGAACTGCAGAGCGGTGACCTCGACGCGATGAAGCAGGCGACGCGCAGATACGCAAAACGTCAGCTGACCTGGCTCAAGAAGCTCGAGTCGGCTGAACTATTCGATCTCGATAAGTGCAGCGTCGACGAGGCGGCAGACGAAATTCTTTCCGCGCTTAGTCGCCCGGCAGCGTACTCTGGCACTGATGGAACTTGAGCGGTGGCAGGCGCTGGGCAATGAGTATCTGATCGTCGAGCGCGAACGGCTGCGCTTTGAGCTCAACCCGAAGAAGGTGCGGCTGCTCTGTGATGAGAGAGATGGACTTGGTGCCGACGGAGTTCTGGAGCTTAGCCACGACGACGACGATGAAGTTAGCGCCGAGCTAACGATTTGGAACGCCGACGGCTCACAGGCCGAGCTCTCTGGCAACGGTTCGCGCCAAGCCTTTCTCTACCTTCGTGCGAGTGGATGGACCGACTCCAATTCGTTGGCGATCAATACTCCGGCGGGCGTTATAACTGCAGAACTAACCGGTCCTGACAGCGCGACCGTTTCGATCGGCCGAGCGACGACTGCGAGTAGCCAATTCCCTAGTGGCCCTGACGATGGGCGCTCCGAAATTGAGATCGATGGCAAAACGGTTCCTTTCCAATTTGTTTCAGTCGGAAACCCGCAGTGTGCGTTCGAGGTCGCTTCCGTGGCGCTGCTCGATGCAATGGCGCTCGATCAGATCGGGCCGCTAGTTGAGAACGACGCGCGCTTCCCAGGGCGAACCAACGTCAGTTGGTGGACGGTGCTCGGGGACGGGCGGATCCGGGCGCGGATCTTTGAGCGCGGCGTGGGGGAGACCGCCTCCAGCGGCACCGGCGCGGCTGGCGCCGCGGTTGCGAGCGTTATCGCTGGCGGCAGCAGTCCAGTCACCGTCGTTCTTGATGGCGGCGAGCTTGTCGTCGTCGTTGGTGAGCAGATGGCAGTTGAGCTCAGCGGTACGGCCAACTGCGTAGAGCAGTTGCGCCTCAGCGACGAGCTAGTTGAGCGCGTCAGCGCTGCCTGAGCGTCAGTTCGCGTGCAGGTCGGGGTTGAGCGCGCCCCAGTCGCCATCGCGGAGCA
>JBIHZY010000153.1:0-4108 GCA_044240185.1 Solirubrobacteraceae bacterium | reverse complement strand
GGAAAGGCGTCAACGAGCGCCCGCGCGCCGGCCAGCGCGGCCAGATCAGCGGCGCGCTGATGGTCGGCATGGGCGCCGAGCCCGCGCGCCAACATTCCCAGCCCGCCGGCGCCAACGAGTAGCGCTGCGATGGCGCCGACGACAAGAACCAGCGCCTGGCCTTCGTCCTCCCCGGCTTTCACGCTGGCGGCCCGGCGTCTGCTCGGGCTTCAACGCTGAGCAGCCGCGCCAACCCAGGCACCAAACTCGGCGGACTGATTGCCACGCGCAGCTGACGGCCGCGGCGCGTAACGCGGAGCTGAGCGTGCGACCAGCCCGGCAGGGCGCGCCGGGCAGCGGCCTGCGGATCGCGGTCCTGCAGCAGCGCCGCAGCTCCGGCGCCTGCGGCGTCGCCCGCAAGCTCGCGGCAGAGCCCCGCGGCCAATAACTGGGCGGCGGCCAGCGTGACGGCCAGAAGAATTGGTATCGCCGCGAGAAACTCAACCGACGCCTGCCCTTCGCTGCGCGCCAGCCAAGCCCAACTAAGGCCCGCAGCGCAGATCCGCGCCGATACCGATGACGGCGGATCAAGCAGTTCAGCTTCGGCGCCGAGCTGTGCCAGCTGCGCGATCGCAAGCTGGTCTATGCAGCGATCGCTCGAACGAGCGAGCAAAACCCGTCTTGCGACGCTAATTAGCGCGTCGAGTTCAGGCTCGCGTGGCCGCAGCGCTACGACGACGACCGGAACCTGAGCGGCAGCGATCAGCCGCTCCGCCGCAGCGACCGCGTCATCGCCGCCGCACTCCGTCATCACCAGCCGCCCGCGCGCACTGGCGGTCACTCCCTGCTCAGCGAGCTGCTCGCAGTAACGGCCCGCGGCGGCAGACGGCGGAGCGGCCCAGCGCCGACGCGGCCGGATCGGGCCGACCAGCGTTATCACTAAGACGGCATTCTCCAAGCAGTCGCGCGCGAGTGCAACGGCCTCGGTCGGGGCGAGCATTTCGACCTCGTCCTGCCCGCCGAGCACTACGAGATCCGCCGCCAGCATCAGTTTGCTCCCGATGGCTCACCAACGTGGGCGGTCGCACTGCCGAGCCGCACTCCACCGACAACCGCCGGGACGGCGAGGCGCACAGTGAGCCCGCCGCCAGCGCGGGGAGAGAGAACGAGCCGGCCACGCGCACCGCGCGGCAATGCCCGACGCGCCGCGCCTCCAGGGTCAGTGCCAACGAGCTGCGCCCGCGCCGCGGCTCGCGCGGCGATCCCCGCGAGCCACCACGATTGCCCAACAACAACTGCCTGCCAGGAACCGATGACTAGCGCTGCGATCAGCGGTAGCAGCGCGACCAATTCAACTGTTGTTTGACCGCTCGTGTCGCGCAGATCAGCCACAGCGCAATCGTGGCTAGCGGCGCGTCACAGCGCTACCACTGCAGCGTTACGGCGCCGCAACACTGGCCCCGCGCAACCCAGCGCTCCGCCGCGCCTAAGCGATCGCGCGGTAGCGCTGCCAGACGACGAATAGCGCCGCCCCGCAGACACCAAGCAACAGCAACGCAGTCAAGACGCCCCCCGGCCCAGCAAGCAGCCGCGACCAAGCAGCGAAGGTAAGGACGAGCGCGCCGACCGCGCCCAAGCCAAGCGCGCGAAAGCGAGCCGGCAGTCGCTCGAAGTCTGAGCCATAGCGCCGGTAGGCGAATGAGAAGCCGAGCGCGAAGACGAGGATGAAAGCGAGCGACAGGGCCCGCGAAGCAAGGTCGCCGACCTGGCCGCCGGCCGGCAAGAAAGCCAGCGCAGCAGCCGCGAGCAAGATGATCCCTACGTTGACTGCGTTGCGCATCAAGCAATCCTACGCAGAGCCAAGCGGCGCCGGCGCGCCAGAGAGAAGATTCAGTGACTCAGGCTTCGAGCGCAGCGGCTTCGTCGGCCGTCTCTGCGACGAAGTCAGCGGGCGGAGTGTCGGGCACGATGTCGGCGCCGTCACGCAATTCAGCGGCAAAGCGGTAACCGACGCCGAAGTGGGTGTGGATGTAGCTCCAGTCCGGCGAGGCTGCTTCGAGCTTGTGGCGGAGCTTACGAACGAAGACGTCAACCGAACGGTCGCCGCGGACCATCGCGTAACCCCAGACGCGCTGGTAAATGTCCTCGCGCTCAAGCACGCGGCCGCCAGCATTTGCAAGCAGCTCAATCAGCTCAAACTCGCGACGCGTAAGTTCGACCGAGCGCTCGTCAACGAAGGCTTGGAAGTGGTCGTTGCGAATTACTAGCTCGCCGGCCTCAACCGGGCCCGCGCTGCGACGCTCATCAACTTCACGGCGGCGACGAACGACAGCCTCAACGCGAGCAATCAGCTCTTCCGGGTGGCAAGGCTTGGTCAGCCAGTCGTCGGCTCCAAGTCGCAGACCGCGGACGCGCTGAGCAACGCTCGAGCGGCCGGTACAGACGACAACGCCGAGGCCAGGCATCGCTTCGCAAAGCCGCTCAAGATATTCCCAAGCCTGCGGCCCAAGGATCGCGAGGTCGATCACGATCGCACTGAGGCGCATTGCTACGACCTCATCAACCGGCGCCGGGCCAGCCAGCGTGCGGTGCTCCCAGCCGAGCCGATCAAGACGCTTATCAAGCACCTGAAGGAAGCCGGAGTCGTTGTCAATTACAGCGATCCGCAGAGCCAGTGAAGCTGCTCCTTGCGAATCGGTCTCTGGACGGGCGGTTGGGAGCTCGTTCATGTCAGACGAATGTTAGGGACTCGTAACGGCGGAAGCGAGCGAAATACACCGCCGATAACCAAATCTTCACAGCTAATCGGCTGGGAATTCCTTGAAAAGCCCGGTTTCAACGAATATCACCTGTTCGCCGATTCCTACCGCATTATCGCCGATACGCTCGATTGCGCGTGCCATCAGTGTCAAAGTCATCGCCCATTCGCGGCGATCAACTTCATCACCAACGGCAACGGCGAGTTGGAAGACCTCTTTGTTGAGCCGGTTGACCTCACGATCCTGACGGAAAAGGTCGTTCGCAAGCTCAACGTCGCGGCCGCGGAATGCGAGCCGTGACTCCTGCACCTCGGCCCGCGCGGCGGTGCCCATTCGCAGCACGCGATCAAGCAGCTCCGGCACGACCGGCGGCTCATTGCCAACGATTGGGATCAGCTTCGCGATGTTGACGCACTGATCGCCCATCCGCTCAGCGTGCTTGATCAGGTGCAGCAGCGCGGCGACTAGCCGCAGGTCGCCGGCGACCGGCGCCTGCAGCGCCAGCAGCGAGAGGATCCCCTGATGAACCTCGAGGTAGCGGCCGTCGATCCGATCGTCGTCGGCAATCACGAAGGTCGCCAGCTCAACGTCCTGGTTCTCGAGCGCTTCCATCACGCGGTCGATCTGCTCGACGACGATGTCGAGCGCGCCGAGCGCCTGCTCTTCGAGCAGAACTAGCTGATCATGGAACTGTGGCCTGGCACTCTCGCGCTCCACTGGATCAGCCGAACTTCCCTGAGACGTACTCCTCAGTGCGAATGTCGTGCGGGTTAGTGAAGATTCGGTCGGTTGGGCCGTACTCAACGAGGCGGCCGATCCGCGCCTCCTCTGAGGAATCCATGTCAACGATGAAGAAGGCGGTGCGGTCAGAGACGCGCGCGGCCTGCTGCATGTTGTGCGTGACGATCACGATCGAAACAGTCTCTTTCAGTTCGTGCATCAAGTCTTCAATCCGGCCGGTCGAGATCGGGTCGAGTGCTGAGCACGGTTCGTCCATCAGCAGCACGTCGGGGTTGGTAGCCAGCGCGCGGGCGATGCAGAGCCGCTGCTGCTGGCCGCCGGACATTCCAAAGGCGTTGTCCTCGAGCCGGTCTTTGACGTCGTTCCAGAGCGAAGCGCGGCGCAGCGCCTGTTCGACAATCTGATCCATCGAGCCCTTCATCCCAAGGACCTTCGGCCCGAAGGCGATGTTGTCGTAGATCGACTTGGGGAATGGGTTCGGCTTCTGGAAGACCATTCCGATCCGCTTGCGGACCTGAACCGAATCGATGTCGTTGCCGTAAAGGTCAACCCCGTGGTAGCGCACAGTTCCTTCAACGCGCGCAGCTGGAATCAGATCGTTCATCCGGTTGAAGCATCGAATGATCGTT
>JBIHZY010000024.1:0-13945 GCA_044240185.1 Solirubrobacteraceae bacterium | reverse complement strand
AGGATCATCAGGTCGGCCCACGAAATCTTGCTGCCGTACTTCTGCTTGATCGGCCAGAGCAGACGGCGAGCCTTGTCGAGGTTGACGTTGTCCGGCCAGCTGTTCAGCGGTGCGAAGCGCTGTAGCCCTGCGCCGCCGCCGCCGCGCCCATCGCTGATCCGGTAGGTGCCAGCGCTGTGCCAAGTCATGCGGACGAAGAACGGGCCGTAATGGCCGTAGTCGGCTGGCCACCACTCCTGCGAGTCGGTCATCGCGGCCTTGAGGTCGACTACCAGAGCTTCGAGGTCGAGCTTCTTGAACTCCTCGGCGTAGTTGAAGTCTTCGCCCATTGGGTCGGCCTGCGGCGAGTTATGGCGCAGGACTCCGAGGTCAAGCTGGTTAGGCCACCAGTCGTGGTTCGAAGTGCCGCCTGTAGGGCCGGAGCCGTTTCCGTTAGTGACTGGGCACTTAGCTTCGCTGTCCATGATTTCTTCTCCCGAGGGTTATTCGTTGGCCTGTCAACATCTTACAAGCGGCCGAGTAGCGCCGTTCAGCTCGCCAGCGCCCGAGTATGCTGCGCCCGTGCCCGAGAAACACGTAACTAGGCGCGTTCTGAGGGGCTCGACCGCGACCGATTGGTCGGTAGTTCGTTGGATTGGGCCGCTGCGAACGACGATCGTCGCGACGGCGGCCGTGTCGATCGGAATCGCGGCCTACGGGCCGACGGGCGCCTTTCCCTTTGCGATCGGCTCTCTCTTCGTCGGCCTCGCTGATCAGCGTGGAGATTTCGACGAGCGGGTTCGCGGCTTAGTGGTAGCCGGGGGGCTGGTTACCTTCGCGACCTTCATCGGCGTGAGCGTTTCGGGCAGCTTCCTAGCTCACATCGTGGTGGCAGGTATCTTCGCTGCCTTCTGTGGCTACATCGGGCTGGCTGGCCCGCGCGCGGCTTTGGCTGGGGTGGTTGCGCTGGTCGCCTTCACGGCCTTTTCCGGAACGCCCGAGCCGCTGAGCGCTGTCTTGCCTACAACGCTGAAAGTTCTCGTCAGTGCTGTCGTGATGGCAACTGTCATCGCCGTCCCAATGCTGGCTGGCAGGCTTGGTGGTCTTAGAACCGACGTTGTCGTCACTCTTCGCGCCCAAGCGTTCGCTCTGCGCGGCATGATCGGCGGCATCGACGGGACTAACGTCGCCGGCAAGCTAGTCGCGGCCCGCAGCCGCGTTGCGGCCAGCGGCTGCTACGGCCAGACGCTCGAGTGGTTTGAGCAGATGCTCAGCGATACCGAAGCGATGCGCTTTGGCTTCTTCGCGCTTCATGGCGCTCTCGACGAGAGGGATCGTGAGCAGCAAGAACGCGTTGATCAATTCAAGCTGGCTGCCGGTGAGCTTCTAATGGCGCTTGCCTCAGCGCTCGAGATCCCCGCCTCACGCCGCAGGATTGGCCAAGCGCTGGAAGCGTTCAACGCAGCCGCCAGCTCTTGTGAGGAGGGGTTAGGGCCGCGCAGCGCCGTGGCGCTGGCGCGGATCGAAACCGCCGCCCGCAGCCTCAGCCAGTCGGTCTCTGGACGATGGCCGATAGGCCGCCACTGTCAATTCTCAAGGCGCCTTAGCTCGCCGGCCAAGCCGATTACCAACTTGCTCCGCAGGCGTGACCCGGGCTCAGTCTTCACGCGCCACGCGATCCGCGTCTCGGGGTTGATCGTGCTGGCCACGGGGATCGCTCAGCTTGATCCCTTGAACCACTCTTTTTGGATTCCGCTGACCGTTGCATGGATTACAAAGCCCGACTTCGCGGGTACGACAATGCGCGTGGCTGAGAGGGTTCTCGGCACCGCGATCGGCGTGGTCGCTTCGGTTCTGTTGATGGACTTGATCGGTTCAACTGTTCCGCTCGAGGTAGTGATGTTTGCGGCCGGCGCGATGATCACCGTCGCCTTCCTCGCTGCCAACTACACGGTCTGCACAGTGGGCGTCACGATCTGGCTGATGGCGCTACTTGACATCGGTTCAGCGCCAACCGGCGCCCGAGTGCTGCAAACGCTTGCTGCCGGCCTGCTCGTGATGGCTGCCAGCAGAATCTGGCCAACACGGACCTCCAGCCAGGCTGCTGCAGGGCTCGCCGACTTGGCTACCGCGCTGCGCAATTACTGCACTTCGATCATCGGCCCCGACCGCACTGAGCGCACCGAAACCCGAGCGATGATGCTGGCTGCAAGCCTGAAGGCAACCACCGTGGTTGAGGAGTCCGGCCATGAACCGGGCAGGCACTTACTTCATTACGACTACGCATTGCAGATCGACGAAGAGCTTCGAGCGGCGACGGCAATCGCTGCCTCGTTCGACGAGGTAGAGGACATTGAATCGCGCTCGCAGTTCGCCGCTGGGCAAGACCAAATTACCGAGCGTTCGCTGGCCGAGCTCGACCATCTTGCCGCCCGGCTGAGCGCCGTTCATCAAAGCGGCGTCGTCACGCTTATCGGCGGCCAGCACGCTGACGACGCGACCGCCTTTGAGCGCTTGATCAACGAGGCCGATCGCCATCTCGATGATCTAGCGAACTACCGGCAGGCGCGCAGCGTCGCCGCCAGCAGCTGAGCGCCATCCGGTTTAGCCGCCAAGCTGGCGGCGTGACTCTCTTGATCATCTGCGCCGCGGCGACCTGGTTCATGGCCGGCCTCGGCTGGATCGTGCAGATAGTTCACTACCCGCTCTTCGAGTCGGTTGGCTCGGAGCGGTTTGCCGAGTACCACCGGCGCCACTCTGAGCGGATCACGCCGATCGTGCTGCCGGCAATGTCGGTCGAGCTAATCACGTCCGGATTGCTGCTCTTCAGCCACCCTCCGGGAACCGCGATGGCGCTCGTTGTCGTTGGCTTCTTGCTGGCGGCGTCAACTTGGCTGGCCACGGGCCTGCTTGCGGTGCCTCGCCACGCCGAGCTGGGCTCAGGCTTTGACGCGCTTGCCCACCGACGCCTGGTTCGCTCGTCGTGGGTCCGCACGATCGCCTGGAGCGCGCACGGAGTGATCGTGGCGGTGCTGCTGTTTCAGGCTGCTTGAAGCGCGCCAATCGAACGATCGCTTCAGCCCCAAGCCGACGCCCGGATTCGAACCGGGGACCCCTTCATTACGAGTGAAGTGGTCGTCTGATGCGCCAGTGGCGCGTAGAGGCGTCGTTTAGGGCGATTTAGACCCGCTTGACTAGCGCTATTGGCGGTTTGTAAATGAGACGTATGCGAGAACGTCGAAGCCGTCGATTGTCACAACGCAGATGGCTGGCTCAGCTCCGTTTAGGTAGTAGCGCCAGGCGCTGCGACCGAAAACGTCAGGAAAAGCTCTCCGTCGGCCTTATTGCCATCTGCTCCGAAGACCGCGAGAACGGCTTCAAACAAACCCGGGTCGGATGGCGCCTTAACCCCAACGTGGGTAACGATCTCCTGGCCCGGGTCGATAGAAAGATCAAGTGGCGACCGAATTACGTCTTGATCTGAACTCGAAGGCCGAAAGCCAATTGTCGTGACTGCGCCATCACTCTCTATGGAGCCATACCAGCGCTCAGTCGAACGATTGCCTACCGCCACCATGAGTGACCGTGTTTCTCCCGGCATAAAGCGTAGATCCCTATCAAGCAGGCGGATTGAGGCATCACGCCCGATGCCGACTAATTCCTCTAGTGGGCATCCCTCTAACCGCGGGAGCGCTGCTTCTCCAACCGCTGCCAGCACGCGATCGATCGCTGGGCGGTCGACGCCCGGGATGGGTTGCGGGGGCAGCTCAGCCCATCGCTCGGGCTCATACATAGCGTTCGCGGCTACGCGGGTCGCGCTCGCGGGCGCCTGTTCGGCGGGCAGATCCGCCTGCCGGCGCTCGTCCGCCTGCTGGCGCTCGTACTCTCTGGCCTTCACCACCCGCTCTTCTCGCGAGTGCAGCAAGCAATCAAGGTGATAGATCGGGAACTCGGCGAACCCGCGCGACCGACTTGGATTGGCGGAAGAGTGGAGAGTGCCAGCAAAAGACAGCTCTGGCGTGTTGCGCACAAGGCGGAGCTGCAAGTCCGGCCACCAAGGGGTTTCGGCTAGCCAGCCAGAGCCATCAGGGTGAATCCAACGGCGAGGGATCCACCACTGCTGAACATCGGTAGAGAGCAGAGTGGGGAACGAAGCGACAAGCGATTTAGAAGGAACCTCGTCAGAGTCCACCCTCATGATCCAGTCACCGCTACAGACGTTGGATACATCGGCTAGATGCCGTTCTAGGAACATGAACTCCAGTGGTAGAACCACGTCAGCTAGGTCTTTGTATTGGTTCAGCCAATCTGGATGAACTCGATTATCGGCGCCAACCACCAATTCGTAAGCCAACTCGCGCCAGGGCTCCAGAACTGCCGCCAACTGCGCTGGGTGCGACCCTGTGACAACGCAGACCGAGAGCTTCATGTCACGGATGGTATTGCCATTTGAGCGCTCTCTGACCCGCGGACGGTTACGCATTCTGGCACAATCGCGGGGTGCCCTTGAGCCAACAAACGATAGTTCAGATCGCCGCTACCGCAACAGATCGCATTGGTTTGTGGGCGGCGCTGGCCAGCGCATCGGGCGCAAACAAGGTCGCTGAGATTGGCGTCTATCGCGGCGATTTCGCTGCGGCGATGCTCGATCGTTGCCCGCAGATTGACAAGTACACAATGGTTGATCCGTGGCGCTCTCTGCCTCAATGGAATAAGCCGGCGAACGAAAGTGACGTCAAGTTCGAGGCCTACTTTGACGAAACAATGCAAAAAACGGCAGCCTACAAGGACCGGCGAGTGGTCTTGCGCGGCCGGACGCAGGACGTGGTTGGGCGGATTCCGCAGGCGAGTCTCGACCTCGCTTACATCGACGGGGATCACACTCTGCGCGGAATCACAATCGATCTCCAACTGATACTTGACCGCGTCCGCGACGGCGGTTGGATCGGCGGCGACGACTTTTCACCGTCTATCTGGCAACACCCTGAACAATTCGAACCAACGCTCGTATTCCCCTACGCCGTCTACTTTGCGGAAGCAATCGGGGCGCCGATCTACGCGCTGCCCTTCAACCAGTTCGTTATTCACGCGCGCTCCGAGAGTTCATTCGAATTCGTTGATCTGACGGGTGATTACCCCGACCTGAGTCTTCTAAGTCAGGTCGACTCACCACGCAGCTGAGCCAACGCGTCGGCTGTTACCGCGAGCCGCTGCGCATGCCGAACGCGCATTTCAACACTCGGCATGAAGTCGAGCCACTCCTCGGATGACGGCGAGCTACTGCTCCCTGCGCGCTCACGCTCAAACCCGAAATGGCTGTAATCAGAGCCGTAAAAATCAGAGAGAGCCGCGGTTGTCGCTTCCGTAAACTGGTTGAGTGGGGTGCCAAAGCCAGATTCATTAAGCGGAGGAGTCGGCGGGGTTCCCGGGTGGTGACTCTCTAACTGAGCTAATAACCGGTCGACTTGCGTTATGTCGACGAACTCAGCGAGCGTAAGGAAGTCGCGGAAGACTTCTACCTGCGGAGCGAAGTGCGGGTCACTGGATGCTGGCGAACCATCCGCGAGGTCTAGTGCAAACCGTTCGAACTCGGCTAGTGCTGACGGCAAGTCGCGCAGGCGGAAGAGCCATTCACTGGTTGAGTAGGAGGCACTGCGAGGGCAGAGATAGCGGAATGCTGGCTCGCGCACGGCGACCTTTGAAAGCCAGGCGGACCATGCGCGCGCTGCTGGATCGCGGATGATGCCGACCTTGCGGATCGTGTCGCTCAGGATCACTTCGCTGCGGTCCTCTTCGATCAGGTTGCGCCAATCGTTCGCTAGGAGGATTGAGTAGATCGCCTGCTCCCAGCGAACTTCACCGAAGATCGCCTCATCACAAACCTTGCTGACGTCGATACCTTCCGTGAGCGCGCAAAAGGTTCGGAGGCTCGTTGACGCGCACTTCGGATTATGCAGAATGAGAACCGAACTACGGCGATCGAAGTACGCAAAGGTCAGCGATACTCGGTCGAAGCCGTTGTCGTGGACCAGAGCATCCCGTGAGGTCATCGGGGAACACGCGTAGCGAGGCTCTCAAGATGTCCGAATTCGCCCACTCCCGGAACTTTAGCCAAGCCGACGCCCGGATTCGAACCGGGGACCCCTTCATTACGAGCGGCTATAGGTGTGCACCGGCGTTCACGCCCCGGGGACTAGTTGCGAGTGTTTATGAGTCTCTCCACTGCCACCCTGAGTCGAACCCTCATCTCACTTGGCCTGTCAGTGGCGGAAGCTCCGCGCTCTTTGCACCCGACACCGCCGTAACGGCGAGCTCCAGCGTCGCCCCATCGCGCGCGTTGACTGATAGTGGCAACGAGATCCGGTAGCGGTTGGGCGCTACCTGCTCGGATAGGAGGTTTACCCCTGTCAGAGGTCCGCTTTTAGGCAGGTCATTGGACTCAAGGAATGCCGGATCGAGATCGTCGAAATCAAGCGTCCCGCCCGTTACCTCGGCGCCGACCCTCACTAGCCCCGGCTCATCTGCAAGGAAGTCCCATTCGAGCGAAGCTCCAGGGGCGGCGGTCGCGCTGGCCGACTCCAGCGTGATGGTGCGGATTCGCACTCCTGTAGGCAGCACCGTGAGGCTTCCCCGAAACATCCCCACCGTTGCCCCATTCATCGCATAGATGGCTACCTGAACGCTCGCCACGTCTGCCGAACCCACCACCAAAGGCATCTTCACAGGCACGCGGATCGTCGCACGCCGAGCACCTGCCGCCACCAGCAATGTTCCGTTGTAGGCAGGAAGAATCGCGGGATCCAATCCCGACTTCACGGAGAAGCGCAGCCGCGCGTTCCTCCCTAGCAGCCCACCGCCAGCAGGCTGATCAAGGCGCACCTGAACGGGGACGGTGATCGACTGCCCGGCGTCAACGGTCGCGACGGCGTCGACCACTTCCGCAACCGGGAGCAGCGGCGCGGGCCTGGGCGGGCGCGGCGCACGCTGGGAAACCTCGATCAGCCAGGCCTTGCCCCTTCCTGCCGTCGCAATCCCCACGGCGGTGATCCGTGTGAGGTCAACGCCGCGGAACCTCCGGGGATCAACCGATACGGTTTGCGCCCACAGGCGTAGCTCGTGCTGACCCTTGGTCATGGGCCTGATCGGCAGTCCTCGTGTGGACAAGATCGCCGTGCGCCCTGCCGCATCTCTGACGGCAAGCCGTGCTGTGCCCGTGCTTGAAGGATCGAGGACAACGCGCGCGCTCAGGCGCGAAGTCAGACGCAGATTGACCGGCCGCCGCAGATCGACCAGTGCGGTCCCCGCCCTCTGCCACGAGACTTCGATTGCCGCCCTGCCGGGCAATGGCCCATCGACGAAATCCGATCCCAGCCACGCCGTGTCATACGCCCCCGCCAACTCGGGATCGCCGACACCCGTCGCGCAGACAGTGTCGTCCTCGGATGCCGAACCGAGCGAGATCCCGCGGCACATACTCGCCTTGACGCGGGTCGACCTGACTCGTTGGGTGGAAGCCGGTACTAGGAGCAGTCGGTCCGGGCCAGCCTGACTTGCGGCACGCAAGGTGATCCCCCTCAGCCCTCGCGGCTGCCTACCAGAGCCGTCGAGGAGCGGAAGCATCGACCGGCTTCCCTCCTGCATGTAGCGCACCGCCGTTGCCATCACCTGGATCCCGACCGCCCGCTGCTGCGCAGGAGTGAGCCTGGCAGAGGGAGCGCATGAACCGGTGGCCTCGTCGTATTGGTAGGTCGCGTCATCGGCACCGGTCTCGGACACCGAGAGTCCCGGAGTCCACTCCGTATTGAAGTAGTTGTGGTTGCCCCCTGGCACCCAGACCGATGAGCGGAGCCCGCCTCGAGATCCATACAGGTCGCGGCCGCGATCAAGGTAGGTCTCGCCCTGAAGGTCAGCGACGTCGCCATCGCAGGCGGGCAGGATCGAGACCGTCGGGACTGTGGGAGGCGCCATGCGCGCGAAGGAGGTAGGCGCGAGCGGGATCACGCCGGCAATCGCGAAGTCCTTGTCTTGCGCATCGGCAAGCATCTGGGCGGCGCGAACCACGCCCTCACCGCCGCGACTGTGCCCCATAAGCACCGTGCGCGAAAGGTCGAGGTGCCCGGTGAGCCGGTTGCCGTACCCCTGAACCGACCGAGTAGAAGCGTCAGCGAGGCGCGTTAGGTGGTGCGCAATCAGGAGAGCGCGCGAGGTTCCACCGAGATCGTGGCTGTCGTCTTGGCCATTGATCCCGTTGGCACTGATGCTCACCACAACACGACCCTGACTGGCGAGCCGATCCGCAAGGTAGCGGTAGCCGGCGTAACTTGGAACGGGGATCGCGTTGCCATCCGGGCACCACGCCGGAACCGGGTCCGGCGCCTTACCGCCGACCTGCGCGCACGCCTCGTGGCGCCCGTGCAGGAGGAGGACCACGGGGAAGCGTCGATTGGGCACATTCCCGCGGGCGTCGACCGGCACGGTGACCTCCGCGAGATCCTCCACCGGCAGGGCTAGGTCGACCTCGACCCGCTCCCAGCCGCTGAACACGGTGCTTCGCTGGGTCGCAAAAGGGCCCTTGCCGCCGGGGTTGGGCAAGGCGCTACGCGCAGCATCCGTGGCAGGTGGAACCGCGGTCGCGGGTGCCACGACGGTGGTCGGCCCTACAAGGGCGAAAGCGACCAGAACAGGAATAGCAACGCGCGGCGACAACGTCATAGCGGGAGACTATAAGCGCCAGGGTTAACTGTCAGCGCCGGTATGTCGTCCCGGTTGACCTTTGTTGCCAGATCGTGGCCACCCCCTGCTTTGGCGAGCGGCAGGCGGGAGAAAGTCCTGTCTTTACTGAAGCCGACGCCCGGATTCGAACCGGGGACCCCTTCATTACGAGTGAAGTGCTCTACCAACTGAGCTACGTCGGCTAGGACCGGCCCGTTGTGCTGGCGAGAGCACCCCGGACCGGAACGGTCGAGGATACCGGGCGCTGCTTCTGCGGTGCGCTCTCAGCGCTGCGCTGCGAAGTGGAGCCCGCGGCTCTCTGCCTCGGATTTGATCGCGGCCGCGAGCGCCGCCGGCTCGGCTCGGCAGGCTTCAAGTTGCTCGGGGCCGAGCAGCAGCTCAAAACCGACCCCGCCGATCAAGGCGACCACGCACGGCGTCTGCTCGCCGCTCGCGGCCGCAACCTCAGGCGAGCGCTCGTCAAGGTGAACAGCTTCGAACGGCACCGGAAGTGCTGCGCTTTGCCGCTTCCACTCTTCTTTTTCGCGGAAGGTTCCGTGCGTGATTTCGCAGAGCGCGCAGTGGGCTCGCCCAATTCGCGCGCCCAGCCAATAGCGCAGTTCTCCGGAGAGCGTTCCGTCGGCGTTGTAGACGCCAACGAGTGAAACGATCTCTAGAGAATCGGCCGACATCTCGCACCCGTTATAGAGCTTCGCGGCTTTGAAGGTTGCCGTAGGCTGCCTCTGTGTCCGCCCCCGACTTCGATCTGCAATCGCACTCGACCGCGTCGGACGGCGCGCTGGCTCCCGCTGCTGTCGTCGTGGCCGCGCACGAAGCCGGCGTTGAGCTGCTCGCGCTGAGTGATCACGACACCGTTGACGGGCTCGACGAGGCCTTCGCCGCCGCCGCAGCGACAGACGGCGCGCTAACGCTGGTGAGCGCGGTTGAGATCTCCTCGCTCGACCTTGGCGACAAGGATCTCCACATCCTCGGCTACGGAATCGACCACCACGACCCTGCCTTACTGGCGCGGCTTGAGCTTTGGCGCGAAGACCGCTGGACCCGCGGCGAGCGGATCGCTGAGGCGATGCGCGAGAACGGCTGGCAGGTAACGCTGCCGGAGCGCGGCGAGCAGCCGCTGGGCCGCCCGCACATCGCGGCCGCGATCTTTGACGACCCGGCCAACGCCGAGCGCGTTGCCGCTGAGGGGCTAACGAACTCTGTCGATCTGCTGGTCGCCTACCTCGTCCCGGGCGCGCCCGGCTACCGCGGACGAACTGCGCCAACCGTTGGCCAGGCAGTCGAGGCGATCCACGAGGCTGGCGGCAAGGCGATCTGGGCGCACCCCTACTGGGACTTTCGTGACGAGAACCAGCACGAGGCAACGCGCGACGTGCTGGAGCGCTTCGCTGCGCTCGGTGGCGATGGCGTCGAAGCCTTCTACACCAGTTACACGGAGGACCAAACTCGCCGGCTCGTTGAGCTTGCCGCTGGGCTCGACATGCTCACGACCGGCTCAGCCGACTTCCATGGCCATGACAACCCCAACTTTTCAAGCTTCCGCAACTTCAGCCTTTACGGGCTCGAGCCGAACCTTGGGCCGATCGATACGCGCTAGAAGCAGCGCCAGCGCCGCCCGGCGTCCAGTAAGTTGAAGCAGATGGATCGCAGACCGCGCAGCCGCAGAGAAGTCCTTCGGGCAGCCGGCGTGCTGACTGGCGGCGCAGCGCTAGCTCAGCTTGGGGTTCCCGCGATCGGCACGGCACGCTCGGCGATGACGCTTGCTTCGCTAGAGCGTCGCCTCGGTGGAACACTGATCGAGCCAGGTGACGCGACCTACGGTGCGGCGGCCGCGCTTTGGAACACGCGGCTCTCGATCAACCCACGCGCTATCGCCTTCTGCCAGAGCGTTCGTGACGTGCAGGAAGTGGTTCGCTTCGCACGCGAGCGCGGCTGGCCAATCTCAGCGCGCAGCGGCCGCCACTCGTTCGAGGGGTACAGCAACGCGAGTGGCATCGTCTGCGACGTCTCTCAGATGAACGGGGTGCGCTTCGATCGCGTCCACGGCACCGTCAAGGTAGGCCCCGGCAACAACGTGCTGAGCATTTTCAACAACGTGATTCTCGGGGCCGGGCGTGGCTTTCTGAACGGTTCATGCCCATCGGTTGGCATCGCCGGACTCGCGCTTGGTGGTGGCCTCAGCCGCGGTCTGCGTCAGCATGGAACGCTCGTTGACGACTTGGTTGAAGCTTCGGTCGTGCTCCCCGACGGCCGTTATGTCCGAGCATCGGCGAAGCATCGCCCGGAGCTTTTCTGGGCGCTGCGCGGTGGCGGCGGCGGCAACTTCGGCATCGTTACATCGTTCACCTTCCGCACGCATTCAATTAGCGACCCATTCGACTTTGGGATGTCGTTCGCTTGGAGTAAAGCCGCTGAGATGTACGCCGCATGGCAGACGCTTGCACCGGCCGCGCCGAGCACGCTTGCGAGCTGCTCGCTACGAATGACGCGTACGCCACCATCGTCGGGCAGCGGCCCCTACGTTCTGAAAGCCTCGGTCGGCGGGCTTTGGAACGGCTCTCAGGCCGAGCTCGAGGATCTGCTCGCGCCGCTGACGGCGATCGGCCCAACCTCTTCGTCGATCAAGAGGACGACTTACGCTGAGGCCTGGCACCCTGACGGCTGCACGATTGGCGCCGGCGGCGCGCTTACTTGCAATTCGACCGCGCTCTACCCGAACTATCAGCGCTCCGACTTTTTCACGAAGCCGGTACCAGCTCCGGGCATTGCTGAGCTAATCGCTCAGGTTGAAAGCTGGCCCGGTGGCCCTGGTTCAGACGAGGGTGGGATTCAGATAGAGGCGCTCGGGCCCGGCAGCAAGTCGAACTCCGTCGCCTCAGACGCAACCGCGTTCGTCCATCGCAAGACGCTCTACCACACCGTCTATCTCAACTTCTGGGGTCAACCGGCCTCGGCGGCGGCGAACGTGGCTTGGGCCGATGACATCTACGCCGCGATGCGGCCATATGCATCGGGGCAGGCTTATCAGAACTACATCGACGGCGGCCTAACTTCTTGGCGCAGTGCTTACTACG
The DNA here is from genome assembly GCA_044240185.1 of Solirubrobacteraceae bacterium. Classification (GTDB taxonomy): domain Bacteria; phylum Actinomycetota; class Thermoleophilia; order Solirubrobacterales; family Solirubrobacteraceae; genus F1-60-MAGs163. Next base: position 2,159 of record JBIHZY010000024.1, on the reverse strand, counting down.
GGAATAATTGGAAGCGCCTGCAGAGGATTAAGCGCGCCTATGACCCCAACAACCTGCTGGCGTTTAAGCAGGGCATCACGCCGGCTCGCTAATACGCGCTGACCTAGTCGCCCGCTAGCGTCACAGCCGTGTCAACGCTTGAAGCGATCGTCCTTGGGATCGTTCAGGGGCTAACTGAGTTCCTCCCGATCTCCAGCACCGGCCACATTCTTTACGTGCCCGCGCTGGCCGGCTGGCCCGACCCCGGCGCCGCTTTTAGCGCCGTGATTCAGCTTGGCACGATGGCCGCCGTGCTGGTCTACTTCCGCAGCGATCTTTGGCGGATGGCGGTTGCCTTCGTCAAGTCATTCGGCGGAGATCACGAGCTTTGGCGCAGCAGCGACACCGACGGGCGGCTCGGTTGGTACATCGTTCTCGGCACGATCCCGATCGCGATCGTTGGCCTCGTCTTCTCCGATCAGATTGAAAACAACGTGCGCACGCTCTCGCTGGTAGCGATCGTGATGATTCTTTTCAGCTTTGTGCTGATGGCCGCCGACCTCAAGGGTGCGCAGAACCGAGACGTCAAAGAGCTAACACTGAAGGACGGGATCATCATCGGCCTGTTCCAGGCCTTGGCGCTGATTCCAGGAGTTAGCCGCTCAGGCTCGACGATCTCCGGCGGCCTTTTTCTTGGCCTCGACCGCGAATCGGCGACGCGCTACTCGTTCCTTCTCTCAGTCCCCGCGGTCGTTCTCTCCGGCGCCTTTGAGCTGCGCAAGATCGGCGATTCAAGCGGCGCTTCGGTCGGCGTAGCGCCGACCGTGATCGCCACGCTGCTGGCCTTCATCACTGGCTACCTCGCGATCGCCTTCCTAATTCGCTTCGTCCGCACGCACAACTTCAGTGTCTTTGTGATCTACCGCGTCGCGGTCGGTCTGCTGATGCTTGTGCTGCTGGGCGCCGGCGTCGTTAGCTGAGCGTGCGCGCCAGCCGGTAGGCGAGCGCTTCAAGCTGAAGCTGGTCATCGGGGTAGATAGAGAGCGATGCGCGCGTTTCGTCAACGAGCGCGATCGCATCACGCAGCCGGTGTGAGCTGAGCCCTGCGGCGTCAGCTTCAAGCTCAGTGCGGCGGTCGACTGCGTAGATCAGCTCCGGCGCGCCGTCGGCTATGCAGGCGAGGTCGCGATACCAAAGGCCGGTGAGGCGTAGCCCTTCGTCGAGCGCTGAGGTGCGAACGCGGCGCCAGATCCTGTGAGCGTCGGCCTTGGCGTCCTTCTCGTACTTGTTGCGCTCTTTTTTTGGCAGCGACTCAGCTTCGGCCTGGGCTTCCTCGTTGAGGCGGTCTTCTGTTGCCGCTGCCAGCGTCTGCGCAAGGTTGATCAGAGCCGTCCACGGCTGGTCGCTGAGCTTGTTGTGGCGCGCGCAGCGAGCGAAGCGCTCAGCGTTGGCGCGCTGCTGGGCTCCCTCGCCAAGTGACATCGCAAGCGCGCGGTTTGCATCGCCGAGTGCCAGCTTTGCGCAGGCCTGCGCCACTTCGGGCGCAATTCCGCGCGCGCCGAGCTGCTCCTCGAGCTGCGCCTCGGTCGGCGCGTCGAAGCGCACGGCAAGGCAGCGCGACGAGATAGTGGGGAGGACCTGCTCAGGGCGGTCGGTCAGCAGCACGAGGTGCACGTAGGACGCCGGTTCCTCAAGCGTTTTGAGCATCCGGTTGGCGGCCTCAGCGTTCATCGTGTCGGCGCCCTCTATTACAAAGACGCGCTTCGACGATTCAAACGGCCTGCGCGCGGCGGCGGCAACGACCGGCTCGTCGATGTCGGCGCGGCGCATCTCGCTGGCGCCGCTGGCGCGGACCCAAGTTAGGTCGGGGTGCGATTCGCGCTCGGCGCGGTCGCGGACGCCATCAGGGTTGGCAGCTCCTTCAGCCAGCAGCTCGGCCGCGAAGGCCCGCGCGGCGGCAGCTTTGCCGGCCCCCGGAGGCCCGTGGAAGAGGTAGGCGTGCGAGGGCTTGCCGCCTGGCTCGAGCGCCGAACCGAGCACGGCCAGCGCGTGCGGGTGGCGTTCGATCGCGGCGAGCGTGCTCATTGGCTGATCGTACGGGTACGCTCGGCTCGTTGATGGCAGGACGACTGATCACGATCGAAGGGCTCGACGGCTCCGGCAAGTCAACGCTCGTCGCT
>JBIHZY010000152.1:0-4141 GCA_044240185.1 Solirubrobacteraceae bacterium | reverse complement strand
ACGTCGTGGCGCTTGATTCCATGAGTTACGTCGAAGATCCGCGACTGCGGTGAGCGCTCCGCGATCAGCGCGTGGCAGACGCCGACGTATTCATCGGCGTAGCCGTAGTCGGTTAGAAAGGTGACCGGGCGCGAGCTCCCCATCGAGCGAACCTACCTTGTCGCGGCATCGGCGATCAGCGCTGCGACCAAACCATCCGGCGTGTGCTCGCTCGCTTCGACGGCCGGCTCGTAGCCAAGCTCGCGCAGCTGCTCGCTCGTAACCGGCCCGATTGAAACTAGTCGTGGCCCGTCGAGCGTCCCCGCCGCCTCATGAAAGAAGCGCGCCGAGGAGGCCGAGGTGAAGGTTGCGTAATCGGCTCCGAGGGCAGCGGCGCGGGCCCCATCATCGAGCGGTTCGGCGACCGTGCGGTAGAGCGCAAGTAGATCGACTTCAGCGCCGCGGGCGCGGAGTGCGTCGGGAAGTACGTCGCGCGCCTCTTCAGCGCGGGCGATCAAGGCACGCTGGATCGGAACGCTCTCGAGCGCTTCAACGAGCGCTTCGGCGACTGAGCGGTCGGGCACGATGTCAGCCTTGATCCCGTGAGCGAGCAGCGCCCTCGCAGTGCCAGGGCCGATCGCCGCGACGGTCAGCCCAGCTAGATCGCGCGCGTCGCCGAGCGCGGCGAAGAGCTGCTCAACGCCGTTCGGGCTGGTCAGGCAGAGCAGGTCGTAGTCAGCTAGGTCAGGAAGCTTCGGGTTGAGCGGTTCGATCTTGATCGCCGGTGCTTCGACGACCTCGGCGCCGAGCGCGCTGAGCCTCGCGGCTAGTGCACTGGCTTGGGCGCGGGCGCGCGTAACGGCGATCGTCTTGCCAGCCAGTGGCCGCGCACGGTCACGCCAGCCAATCTCTTCGCCGAGCGCTGCGACGTCGCCGATTACGGTGATCGCAGGCGCTTTGATCTCAGCCTCCTCAGCGATCTGGGCGATCGTCTCGAGCGTGCCAACGACTTCGCGCTGAGCCGCAAATGTTCCGCGCTCGATCACTGCTGCGGGTTGGTCACCAGCGCGGCCGCCGCTGATCAGGGCCTCGGCGATTCGCCCCAGGCTGCGTACCCCCATGTAGAAGACGAGCGTGCCAGGGAAGGCGGCCAGCGCAGGCCAGTCGATCTGAGTCTCCGGCTTGTCTGGGTTTTCGTGGCCGGTGACGAAGGCGACGGCGCTGGAGACGCCACGCTGCGTTACAGGGATTCCGGCGTAGGCCGTGGCTGCGATCCCCGCAGTTACACCCGGGACGACTTCGACGGCGATCCCGCGCTCGAGGCAAGCGATCGCTTCCTCGCCGCCGCGCCCAAAGACGAACGGGTCGCCCCCCTTCAGCCGAACGACGCTGCGACCGGCCAATGCGTGCTCGATCATCAGCTCGTTCGTGACCTCCTGGGGAACCTGCTTGCCGCCGCCGATCTTGCCGACGTCGATCAGCTCTGCATCGCTGCGAGCGCCCTCGAGCGCGCGCGGCCCGATCAGTTGGTCGTGGAGGATCACGTCGGCGCTGGCCAGTAGTTCTGCGCCGCGCAAAGTGATCAGCCCTTCGTCGCCAGGGCCAGCGCCGACGAGGTAAACAGTTCCGGGAACGGCGCTCATCGGCCCAGCACCTCGTTGGCTCCAGCCGTGAGCATCCGCTGTCCGACCTCGCGACCGAGCTCTTCCGGCGTGCTCTCGCTGTCGCTGACCGTTAGCTCGTCGCGAAGCCAAGCCGAACCATCTGTGCGCCCAACGAAGGCGGCGAGCGTCATCGCCCCGGCTTCGAATGTCGCGTGTGCCCCAACCGGTGTGTGGCAGTCGGCTTCGAGCACTTCGATCAGTGCGCGCTCGGCGATTAAAGATTGATGCGTCGCTGCGTCGTCGAGCGCGAGCGCCAGAGCAATCGACTCGCTGTCATCTTCACGCGCCGTGATCGCCAGCGTTCCTTGGCCGGCGCAAGGGATCATCTGATCGAGAAGCGCACCGGCTTCGTCGCTGCGTCCGAGCCGCTCAAGCCCGGCCATCGCGATCACGATCGCTTCGTACTCGTCGCCTTCTAGAGCCGCTAGCCGTGTGTCGACGTTGCCGCGCAGCTCTCCGATCTGAAGGTCACTGCGCAGCGCGCGTAGCTGCGCCGAGCGGCGCTGCGAACTGGTGCCGACGCGCGCGCCCTCGGGCAGTGCATCGAGCGAGTCGGCGCCGCAGAGCGCGTCAAAAGGGTTCGCGCGCGCCGGCGTCGCGGCAATCACGATCCCGTCGGCGAGCTTTGCTGGCAGGTCTTTCGCCGAATGAACAGCGAGCGCAACGCGACCATCGAGCAGCGCTTTGTCGAGCTCGCGGATCCAGCGCTCCTTGTCGTCGCTGGGATCGAAGCCGCGGTCACCGGAGGTTGTGATCGTCTCCAGCTCAGCCCCGTCAATTGCTGCCGCGACCGTTCCTGCCTGCGCCAGCGCCAGTGCGCTGCCGCGGGTTCCGAGTTTCACGACTCACGCCGCAGCGGGCGGACCTCCGCGGCCTGGCCGAGGTCGGCCTCAGCGGAAGCGGCGCTCGCTCCGGCAGCCTCCTCTGGAACTTCGTCGAGGCCAAAGAGTTCGCGCAGGACGGCGATTCGCCCGTGGCCGCCGCCTTGCTCCAAAGCTTTCGTGCGGATCGTCGGTTCGTGCAGCAGGCGCTGCATCACGGCGCGGGCGATCGCTTCAACGCGCACGACGTCGCGAGAGGAGGCGCTCTCCCAGCGGCCGTCGTTCTCGGCCAAGACCTGTTCAACGATCGATGAGCCGTGCTCACGCAGCGCCGCAATTGTTGGAGTAGCACCCTGCTGCGCCATCCATCCGGAGAAGCGCTCGATCTCATCCTCGATGATCTCCGATGCCTGCTCGCGCTCGCCTTCGCGCACCTGCAGGTTGCGGGCGGCAGCGTTCTGAAGGTCATCCATGTTCAGTACCCGCACTCCAGCGATCTCATTGCAGCCGTCTTCAATGTCGCGCGGAACGGCGATGTCGATCAGCAGCAGCGCTCGACCGTCGCGCGACTCCATCATGATCTCGAGTTCGTTGACGCCGATGATCGGGTGAGGCGAGGAGGTTGATGCGACGACAATGTCAGCGTCTGTCATCCGCTCGGGCAGCTCTTCGAGCGAACCGACGTCACCGCCGTAGCGCTGCGCCAGTTCCCTCGCACGCTCAATCCGTCGGTTGGCGACAAAGAGTGTCGTCACTCCCTGCTCGCTTAGTGCTCGCGCCGTAAGTTCGGCCGTCTCACCGGCGCCGATTACAACAACGCTGCTGCCGCTGAGATCGCCAACCGTCTCCTCGGCTAGCGCAACAGCGATCGAAGGGATGCTGACGCGCGCCGTTCCCAGCGCCGTCTCGCTGCGCACGCGCTTGCCGGCTTGCAGCGCCGCGCGGAAGAGCCGATTTGTGAACGGGCCTGTCGTTCCAGCTGCCAGCGCAGCCTCATAAGAGCGACGCACCTGACCTTGAACCTCGTTCTCACCGACGATCATCGAATCAAGCCCGGCAGTGACGCGGAAAAGGTGGCGCGCCGCGTCGCAGTTACGAGGTGAGTAGACGATGTCGACGAGCTCGGTGGGGCGGATCCCAGCCCGTGCTGCGAGCTTGCTCAGCAGCACGCTCTCGGCGTCAACAGAGTTGCGCGCGACGATGTAAACCTCGGTCCGGTTGCAGGTTGAGATAACGACCGCTTCACGCAGCTCTTCGCTGGCGACCAGCTCACGGACGAAGCGCTCGGCTTCGGTATCGGTCATCGCTAGGCGCTCACGCAGCGCGACCGAGGCGGTCTTGTGCGAGATGCCGATTGCCAGCAGCTCGGTCACTGACTGCTCTTTTCGGCAGAGGTCTCGGGTGAGTTTCGCTGCTCCGATTGCGTCAGCAGTTCAGCCAGCTCACGCTCAACTCGCGCAGCGCGGATCGCCATGATCACGATGTAGATCAGCAGGATGAAAAGGAAGACGAGGTAGGCGGCGGCTACGTAGCCGGTGTTGGGCGGAAGTGTGTTGCTCATTTGATTGCAATCCTTGGCGCTGCGCTGCGGGTAGGGGCGGGCTCGTTGCCTTCGCCGCCGAGGCTGCGCCGCAGTGCGGCCAGCTGCGCGCGGCTGTGCTTCGAGGACATCTCGTA
>JBIHZY010000151.1:0-4205 GCA_044240185.1 Solirubrobacteraceae bacterium | reverse complement strand
TTCGCGGTCCGAGGCGGCGCGCGCGTCGCCGACTGGGCGGACATTGAAACCGAGAATGATCGCGTCGGAAGCGGTGGCGAGCATTACGTCTGACTCGTTAATACCGCCGACTCCACGGTGGATGATGTTGACCGAAATCTCATCCTGCGGCAGCTTCGCGATCTCATCCTCGAACGCTTCGAGCGAGCCCGAAACGTCAGCCTTGAGCACAAGATTTAGATCCTTTAGAACGCCTTCCTGGATCCCGCTGAAGAGGTCATCGAACGAAACCTTGCGGCCGGAGCGACGTGCTGCCGCCTCGTTGCGCATCCGTGTCTGGCGCTCCTCTGCCTGCTGGCGCGCGACCTTTTCGTTCTTCGTCACGCGCAGCACTTCGCCAGCATCAGGGACGCCATCGAAGCCAAGTAGCTCAACAGGGTCGCCTGGCAGCGCAGCGTCGCGGATGGCGCCTGTGTGGTCGTGCATCGCGCGTGCCTTGCCCCAGTGTGCGCCAGCAACGAAAGCGTCGCCGACCTTCAGCGTGCCGCGTTGGATCAGAACCGTTACGACCGGCCCCCGGCCTGGATCGAGCTTCGACTCGACCACAATCCCGCTCGCCTCAGCGTCAGGGTTTGCCTTCAGGTCTTCGAGCTCGGAAACCACAAGCAACGTTTCAAGCAGTTCATCGAGGCCGACTCCAGACTTGGCTGAAACGTCCACATATTCGGTCTCTCCGCCCCACTCCGCGGGCTGCAGCTTGCGCTCCGTCATCTCGGTGCGGACGCGCGTTGGGTCGGCGCCTTCTTTGTCGACCTTGTTGACGGCGACGACGATCGGAACACCGGCAGCGCGGGCGTGGTCGATCGCTTCGTCGGTCTGCGGCTTGGGTCCATCGTCGGCGGCGACCACGATCACGGCGATGTCTGTGACCTGCGCGCCGCGGGCGCGCATCGCTGTAAATGCCTCGTGGCCGGGGGTGTCGAGGAAGGTAATAAGGCGGCCATCGTGGTGGACTTGGTAGGCGCCGATGTGCTGAGTGATTCCGCCAGCCTCGCCGGCGACGACCTCGGTCTTACGAATCGCGTCGAGCAGCGAGGTCTTGCCGTGGTCGACGTGCCCCATGATCGTGACGACAGGCGGCCGTTCGACGAGATCTGAGTCCTCGTCGGCGAAGATCAGCTCCTCGGCCTCTTCGTCGGCGGTCGTGACGATCTCGACCTCCTTGCCCAGCGCTTCGGCAAGAATCACGATCGCTTCATCAGAGAGCGTCTGCGTCAGCGTCGCCATCTCACCCATCATCATCAGCTGCTTGATCAGATCGGGGACGGGGACGCCGAGGTATTCGGCGACGTCCTTGACCGTTGCTCCACTATTGACGCGGACCGCGTCGGTTGAGCTCTGCGCCGTTGTGTCGAGCGGCTCCAGTGGCGTGTCGTCGAACTTGCGCCGGCCGCGGCGGCGAGGACGGCGCTGCGGGAATCCACCGGGTGGCGGGCCTCCACCGGGGCGACGGTTGGCCTGCGAATCGATTACGACGCGGCGCTTGCCGCCAGCCTCCGCCGGGGCGGCAGGCTTGCGCGGTGTGCGCTTCGGTTTATCTGGCTGGGCGATGATTTTCGGACCGACTGTCGAGGCAGCAGCCATCTCGTCGATCGGTGCGCTCTGTTCTGCTTCGACCGGCGCCTCTGGGGCCTTCTCGTCGACGACAGGGGCGGCTGCTTCTACTGGCGCAGCAGGCTTCGGTGGTGGCTGACCGGCCGGCGCCTCTGGCTTAGCCTTTGGCTCGGCCTTCGGCTTCGGAGGAGGCTGCGACGCGGCTGCCGGCTTCGGGGCGCCCTTTGGCTTTGGTGCAGGCGGGAGAGCTGGTTCGCGTTTGCCACCAGCCGACGGAGGTTTGATCGGTGCCGCTACATCGGGCTCGAAGACACGGTTGCCTCCTGTGTCGACTCCTTCACCAGGATCGAAGCTGCGCTGCTCTGCTGGGGTTGGCGCGGCGGCAGCTGGAGCCTTCGCGGCGGCCTTTGGCGCTGGCTTCTGACGCAGCGCGGCCGGCGTCCGCGGCTTAGTCGGCGACTTGGCTTGGCGCTCAGTTGGGCTTTCGTCGGCCGACTTCAGAATCCTTAACGCCTCGTCTTCATCGACGCTCGAAGCGGCTGCCGTGACCTCTAAACCGGCAGCGCGGAGCGCCTCCAGTAGCTCGCGGCTGGAGAGGTTCTGTTCCTTCGCTATCTCGTGGACGCGCTTATTGGCCACTTGCCTCTTCTTCCAGCTCTTCCTTAGCCGCCTCGTCTTCAGACTCTTCGGCTTCGGCTAGTTCCTCGGTGGCATCTTCCTCGGCAGCTTCGTCTTCCGCTTCGATCTTCTCTTCGACAGCTTCTTCGGCCGCTTCCTCGGCTTCAGCAGCGTCATCCTCTGCGTCCGAGACGGCGTCGTCAGCCTGCTCGCCGTCGGCGACCTCGGCGCCATCGTCGCCGTCAGCGGCTGCGGCTGCTTCTGCTTCTGCGGCAGCAGCAGCCTCAGCAGCGGCGGCGGCGTCAGCTTCAGCTTGGGCGGCGGCGGCGGCCGCAGCAATCGCTTGCGCTTCGGCTACAACAGCCTCGATCGCACCGACCCGGTCGGCCAGTTCAGCCGCTGGCACTTCGGGATCTGCGAAGCGGGCGATCTCCTCCTCGCTCAATTCAGCCGCAAAGGCAACCGAGTTGCCGCTGAAGCGACCGAGCGCGATGTGAGCCGGTAGACCGCAGGAGGTCGTGCCTGGCAGCGCCGCGTTCGGGCAACGACGCCCATTCGTGAGCACCGCAACGCAGCGGCCGCCGACTTCTTCATCGGGCGACATCGAACCATCGGGAGCCTCCGTTGCAAATTCAGATTCGGAGCGGATGTCGATACGCCAACCGGTCAGGCGGGCAGCAAGGCGAGCGTTCTGACCTTCGCGCCCAATTGCCAGCGCGAGCTGGTCGTCGGGGACGATCACCGTTGCCTGGCGGGCCTCGTCGTCAACGACGACTTCGCGCACGCGGGCCGGCGAGAGTGCCTTAGCGACGAACCGTGCGGGCTCCTCGTTGTAAGGAATGATGTCGATCTTCTCGCCGCGCAACTCCGATACGACCATCCGTACGCGTGAACCACGCGGGCCGACGCAGGCGCCGACTGGATCGACGCCGTCGGCGTAGGAGACGACCGCAATCTTCGAGCGATAGCCGGGCTCGCGGGCGACGTTTGCGATCTCAACGAGGCCATCGGCCATCTCAGGGACTTCGAGCTCAAAGAGCGCCTTGATTAGCTCAGGGTCGCGCCGGCTAAGGATGATCGACGGGCCCTTCGTGTCGGCCGAGACCTCCTTGATCACTGCCTTTACGCGCTGGCCGTGGTCGTAGCGCTCGCCGTCTACCTGTTCGGAGCGGGGCAGCAGCGCCTCAATCCGGCCGCCAACGCCAAGCTGCACCAGCGTGTAGCGCGAGTCGGACTGCTGGACGATGCCGTTGACAAGCTCGCCGACGCGGTCCTGGTATTCGTCAAACATCATGTCGCGCTCGGCCTCGCGGACGCGCTGCAGAATCACCTGCTTCGCAGTCTGGGCGGCGATCCGCCCGAAGTCGTCCGGGGTTACGTCGGCTTCTTCGATCTCGTCTCGGTAGATCGCGAACTTCTCAGGGTCGATCACTGGCTCAGCAGGCTCGACGTACTCACCGGTCTCGGGGTCGAGATAGGTCTCCTCGTCGATCGCTTCGACGATCAGCTGGGCCTCGAGCCGCTCCGGGATCTTCAGCTCGATAACGCGGTAGTCGCCGGTAGCTGGGTCGAGCTGAACGCGCGCATACTTAACCGAGGTGGGCTGCTTCATGTAGGCCGAAAGCAGCGCGTCTTCTAGCGCCGTGATCAGTCGTTCAGGGCTGATCCCCTTCTCGTTAGCGAGCACTGTCATTGCTTCGATGATCTCTGTCGACATCGTCTTACTCCTCGATCAGGTTGGATCGTTTAATCGCCGTATATGGAATCGCGACCAGCGAATCGCCGGCCGAAATCGTTACCTCTTGATCTGTTGCTCCGACCAGTTCGCCGGTGAAGTTGCTCTGTCCCTCTAGCGGTTCGGCGGTCCGTACCTTCGCGCGGCGCCCTAGGAAGCGCTGGTAGTGCTCGGGCCGAGTCAGCGGCCGTTCGCGCCCCGGTGAAGAGACCTCAATGCCGACCTTCTCGCGGACCAATTCGAGATCGTTCGTCACCGC
>JBIHZY010000023.1:0-14218 GCA_044240185.1 Solirubrobacteraceae bacterium | reverse complement strand
CGCCGCGGGGTATTCCGCAGGTCGAAGTCGCATTCGACATCGACGCCAACGGCATCGTCAACGTATCCGCGAAGGATCTCGGCACCGGCAAGGAGCAGAAGATTGAGATTCAGTCCGGAAGCGGCCTTTCCGAAGAGGAGATCAAGCAGATGGTCGGCGACGCTGAGACGCACGCTGAGGACGACCGCATCGCCCGTGAGCTGGCCGAGGCCCGCAACAACGGCGAGAACGCTGCTTACCAGTCGGAACGCCAGCTCAAAGAGATGGAAGAGCAGGTTGACGAGGCCGCCAAGGCCGAAATCGAAGGCTTGATCAAGGAGCTGCGCGAGCTGCTCGAAAGTGACGACGCCGCGGCGATCAACGCCAAGGCCGACGAGCTCCAGGGCGCCTTCCACAAGGTCTCTGAAGCGATGTATGAGGCAGCGGCAGCTGAGTCCGCAGCCAGCGGCGACGGCGCCCCGTCGGCTGACGGCGGCGAGCCTGAAGAAGAGGTCGTCGACGCCGAGGTCGTAGAAGAGGAGAAGTAATGCAGAGCGGACCGGAGCCGACGGTGCCTGAAGAGGCGCCGTCGGAGGCTGAACTGGAGCAGGCCGAAGTCGAAGTTGAGGCTGAGGTAATCGAAGGCGACGCCGTTACCAGCGAAGAGGCTGCGGTTGCGGCTGAGGTCGAGGTAGAAGCTGAGCCCGATTACAAGGATCAGTGGATCCGCTCAGTTGCCGAGCTTGACAACGTGCGCAAGCGCGCTCGCCGCGACGCTGCCCAGGCCGAGCAGCGCGGCGTTGCGCGGCTGGCACGCGAGCTGTTGCCGGCGCTCGACAATCTCGACCGCGCGATCAAGGCCGCAGAGGCCCACCCGGAGAGCGCAAACCCGGAGCTAATCGCCGGCATCGAGTTGGTGCAGCAGGAGCTGCTGGCAGCGCTCAGCCGCGTCGGTGTTACTCGCGACACGGCGCTTGGCGAAGCTTTCAACCCGCACCAGCACGAGGCCGTTGCCCAGCAGCCGGCCGAAGGGCAGCCAGCGGGCACCGTGATCGAGGTTTATGAGCACGGTTACCTGCTCGGCGACGAAGTGCTGCGCGCGGCGAAGGTTGTCGTAGCCGCCTAAGGCCGAAGCGATGGCCCAGCCCGATCTCTACAAAGTTCTCGGCGTCGGCAAGAAGAGTTCGGCCGCTGAGATCAAGAAGGCTTACCGCAAACTTGCGCGCGAGAACCATCCGGATCAAAACCCGGGTGACGATGCCGCCGAAGAGCGCTTCAAGCAGGTTTCGGCCGCCTACGACATCCTCGGCGACCCCGAAAAGCGCAAGAAGTACGACAGCGGCGGCATGTTCAGCGGTGGTTCCGGCGGTGGCCCCGGCGGTGGCCCTGGCGGCGTTCCGTTCGACCCTTCAAACTTCGGCGACATCTTCTCGAGCTTCTTCGGCGGCGAGCAGCAGGGAGGCCGCGCTGGCCGTCCGCGACCGGCGCGCGGCCGCGATCTGGAAACTGAAGTGCGGCTCAGCTTCGATCAGTCTCTGGCCGGAATTCAGGTTCCGGTAACGCTCTCGATCCCCGGCGCCTGCGGCAGCTGCCACGGCACCGGCGCGGCGCGCGGCACTTCGCCGAAGGTCTGTTCGAGCTGTCAGGGGCGCGGGATTGACTCGCAGGGGCAGGGACTCTTCTCGATCTCCCAGCCCTGTTCGCGTTGCCAGGGCAGCGGCACGATCATCGAGGATCCCTGCCGCACCTGCGGCGGTAGCGGTCAGGTTGAGAAGACGAAGCGGCTGAAGGTCAACATCCCGGCCGGAGTCAAAGAAGGCTCACGCGTGAGGATCGCCGGTCGCGGTGAGCCGGGCAGCAACGGTGGCCCCGACGGCGATCTCTACGTGATCACTCGCGTTGCGCCCTCTTCGATCTTCCGCCGCAAGGGCGACAACGTTGAGGTTGAGGTTCCGCTGACAGTGCCCGAGCAGCTACTTGGCGCCGAGGTCGAAGTGCCGACGCTCGATGGCCGCAAGACTTTGCGCGTTCCGCCCGGCACGCGCAGCGGCAGCGTTCAGCGACTGCGCGGCGAAGGACCGCCGCGGCTCGGCGCCGGAAAGAAGGAGACGCGCGGCGACATCCACTACCGCTTCGTCGTTGACGTTCCCTCGGAGCTGACCGACGAGCAGTCCGAGCTGGTCACGAAGCTCTCGGAGACGATGAACGGCGGCGATCCAAGGGCCAAACTCTTCACCGGTAGGGGCGATAAGTGATGACGGCGCGCAGAACTACAACCCGGATCACGGTTGACTCTGGCCGAGGCGTTTTTATGATCTCGGTTGCCGCTGAGCTGGCCGAGATGCATCCGCAAACTTTGCGCATGTACGAGCAGCGTGGACTGATCTCCCCGCACCGCTCGCCGAAGGGGACGCGGCTCTACTCGCAGACCGACGTTGATCGGCTGCGCCGGATTCAGGAGATGACGACTGAGCTTGGCCTCAACCTCGCTGGCGTCGAACGCGTGCTGGCGCTCGAGGAGCAACTTGAGGTAACGCGCCGCCAGCTTGAACAGCTTGAGCAGCAGAGCAGCGAAGCCCGCGCCGAGATGGAGATCGAATTGGCGGCGGCGCAGCGAACCCTGCGCGGCGAGCTGGTGCCGGTCCGCCGCAGCTCGACCGAAGTTGTTCGCGCAGCAGATTTTCGCGGACGCCGCAGAGCCTGAAAGCGCGATTTCGAATACACCTGCTGATCTCGTCAGCGTCGATAACCAGGACGGAGAACTCGTCCTAACAGTGAAGTCTGCCAGCGTGCCTGCCGTCTGATCGGGTAGAACCGTCGTACACGACGACGGAGGTGCCATGCCGACCTACATCATGCTCTCGAAATTGACCCCTGAAGGGGTCGCGACGGTGAAGAACAATCCAACGCGGATCAAAGAGGTAAATACCGAGATCCACCAGCTTGGCGCGACAGTCGTCGCACAGTGGTCAACGCTCGGTCGCTATGACTTCGTAAACGTCGTGGAAGCGCCTGATGACATCACGATGGCGCGGATCTCGCTGGAGCTAGGTTCGCGCGGGACTGCCCTTTACGAGACGCTCGTCGCCTTCCCGGTCGACGAGTTCATCGACGCGCTCTGACGTGAAGATCCTCGTCGTCGGCAGCGGAGGCAGGGAGCACGCGATCATCCGCGCGCTGCTGCGCTCTTCGCTCGCGACTGAGCTGCTCTGCGCGCCGGGCAATCCTGGGATCGCCGCCGACGCCGAGTGCCTGTCGATCGAGGCAGAAGCGATCGATCAAATCGTTTCACTAGCCAGCGAGCGCGAACTGGATTTGGTTGTCGTCGGCCCTGAAGCGCCGCTTGTGGGCGGGCTTGTTGACGCGCTGACCGCTGCTGGGATTCCTGCCTTCGGCCCGGTTGCCGCCGCCGCGCGGCTCGAGGGTTCGAAGGCTTACGCGAAAGAGGTGATGGAGGCCGCCGGCGTGCCTACCGGCGGCTGGGACACGGTCGAAAGCGTTGAGGATGGCCTCGCTGCCGTGCGCGGCTATCCGACCGTGATCAAGTTCGACGGGCTCGCCGCTGGCAAGGGCGTCGTGATCGCTGCCGATGAGGCCGCGGCCCGCGCAGCGCTGGAGCAGTTCCTCGTCGAGCGCCGCTTCGGCGACGGCCAAGTCGTCGTTGAAGAGTTCCTCGAAGGCGAAGAGCTTTCGCTGCTTGCGCTCTGCGACGGCGAGCGCGCCGTGCCGATGGCGTCGGCTCAGGATTACAAGCGAATCTTCGACGGCGACCTCGGCCCCAACACCGGCGGGATGGGTTCCTACTGCCCGGTTCCCGGAGTTGACGAAGCGCGTGTCGCCGAGCTTTCGGCGCTCGTCCACCAGCCGATCGTCGATTACTTCGCCGCTGCTGGCACGCCGTTCCACGGAGTTCTCTACGCCGGCCTGATGATGACCGCCGACGGCCCGAAGGTGCTCGAGTACAACACGCGCTTCGGTGATCCGGAGACGCAGGCCGTGCTGCCGCGACTGCGTAGCGACCTCTCCGAGCTGCTGCTTGCAGCGACGAATTTGGGCGGCCTCGCGGGCCGCGAGCTGGACTGGGATCCACGCTGGGCCGTGACAGTCGTGCTCGCCAGCGCCGGCTATCCGGACTCGCCGCGGCTTGGCGACGCGATCAGCGGGCTTGAGCAGATCACCGACCCGCTCGAGCTGACCTGCGCTGGGGTCGCCGAAGACGGTGGCGCTTTGGTCACCGCTGGGGGCCGTGTTCTCAACGTCACGGCGCTCGGCGACACGCCAGCCGCGGCCCGGGCTGCGGCCTACGCTGGTGTAGAATTAGTCCAGTTCAGCGGTAAACAAACTCGCACTGACATTGCACTAAGAGCTGAGGAGGCAAGCTAGATGACCGACCAACCTGAAGAAGTTGCAGAAGCTGAAGCTGAGTTCGCCGATCTAGCCGTTGACTCACCAAGCGTTGGAATCATCATGGGCTCGAAGTCCGATATGGAAGTAATGGAGAAGGCTGGCGCCGTGCTCGAAGAGGCGGGTGTCTCGTTTGAGATCCGCGTGATGTCGGCCCACCGCGATCCTGAGACGGTCTCCGAGTACTGCGCCAACGCCCGCACGCGCGGGATGAAGGTGATCATCGCTGGCGCTGGCCTCTCGGCCGCGCTGCCTGGCGTCGCCGCCGCGCACACGGACCTTCCGGTGATCGGCGTGCCACTCTCGAGCAGCCTCAGTGCCGCCGGCGGGCTCGACGCAATTCTCTCCGTCGTTCAGATGCCGCCCGGCGTGCCGGTCGCTTCGGTCGGCCTCGATAACGCCAAAAACGCCGGCCACCTAGCGCTGAGAATTCTGCGCGCATGATCGATCGGTACACGCGCGACGAGATCGGCGCGCTGTGGACCGACGCCGCCCGCTTTGAGTCCTGGCGGCTAGTTGAGGTAGCCGCCTGTGAGGAGCTCGACGGCCCGACCGAGGCGGATCTTGAGGCGATCCGTGGCGCTACGGCGACGGCCGAGCAGGTCGCAGAGCGCGAGAAGGTTCTCGATCACGACGTCGCCGCCTTCGTTGACGTGCTTTCGGCAAGTGCCGGCCAGCCGGCAGGCCGCTGGATTCACTACGGCCTCACGTCAAGCGACGTGCTCGACACAGCGCTTGCGGTTCAGTTGCGTGACGTCGGCACGATCGTCTTGGCTGGCGCAGAGCAGCTCACTCAGGCGCTCGCCACGCTCGCCCGTGCCCACGTAGACACCCTTTGCGTCGGCCGCACTCACGGCGTTCACGCCGAGCCAACAACCTTCGGCGTCAAGATCGCCGGCTTCGCTGCCGAAGCCGCGCGCAACCGTGACCGCTTGCGCCGCGCCTTCGATCAGGCCGCCGTCGGCGCGCTCAGCGGCGCGGTCGGAACCTATTCGGCGACCGACCCCGATTTCGAAGCCCGCGTGCTGGCGCGGCTCGGGCTGAAGGCCGAAACAATCTCAACTCAGGTCGTCGCTCGCGACCGTCTCGCCGAGCTGCTGCAGGCGATCGCACTGGCCGGCGCCGGCCTTGAACGGCTCGCGACCGAGATCCGCCACTTGCAGCGCACAGAGGTGCGCGAGGTCCAGGAGCCGTTCCGTTCCGGAGCGCAAAAAGGCTCCAGCGCGATGCCGCACAAGCGCAACCCAATTACTAGCGAGCGGATCACCGGCCTCGCCCGCGTGCTGCGCGGCAATGCTCAGGCTGCCACTGAGAACGTTGCTCTTTGGCACGAGCGTGACATCAGCCACTCGGGCGCCGAACGGATCATCGTCCCCGACTCAACGATCCTGCTCGACTACATGCAGCACCTCGCAATTCGCCTCGTCGAGGGACTGGTCGTTGACCCTGAGCGGATGCTCGCCAACCTTGAGATCACCTGCGGCGCGCTCTTCTCTCAGCGTGTTCTGCTGGCGCTAGTTGCGAGCGGAATGAGCCGCGACGACGCGTACCGCATCGTTCAAGAGGACGCCCAGCGCGCCTGGGACGAGCAGACGCAACTTCGTGGTCTGCTCGAAGCTCGCGGCCTAGAGATCGATCTCGACGAGGTTTTCGACTCGTCGGCCTACACCGCGCACGCCGCCGCAATCGTCGCTCGCTTGGACGACGTCGTCGGTTGATATTGCGGCCTTCATAAGAGCCCGCAAATAGCGCATTTCGCTGGGCTATTCCGCCTCTCCGCCTAATAGCATCGAGGCCATGTCAGAGCTCTCCAATTTACCTCTGCTCTCGAGCGGAAAGGTACGCGAAGTTTACGAACTCGGCGACGATCTGTTGATGGTCGCTTCGGACAGGATCTCGACCTACGACGTGATTCACCCGACGCCGATTCCCGGCAAAGGTGCCGTCTTGACCGGCGTCTCGGACTTCTGGTTTGAACGCACTTCGGAGATCGTCGCGAACCATCTGATCTCCGTCACCGACGGCGTTCCAGACGAGGTTCGCGGCAGGGCAATGGTTGTCAAACGGCTCGAGATGCTGCCAATCGAATGCATCGTGCGCGGCTACATCACCGGCTCAGGCTGGAGCGATTATCAGAAGACCGGCAGCGTCTCGGGAATCGAACTCGCAAGTGGGCTTGAGGAGTCTCAGCAGCTCCCAGAGCCGCTCTTCACTCCTTCAACGAAGGCCGAGGTCGGCCACGATGAGGCGATCAACTTTGAGCAAGCCGCGGAGCTTGTAGGCGATCGCGAGCTGACCGAACGGGTCCGCGACAAGGCGATCGAGCTTTACCGCTTCGCCGCTGACTACGCCCGCAGCCGCGGCGTGATCCTCGCCGACACAAAGTTTGAGTTCGGTCTCGACGCTGATGGCAAGCTGACTGTCGGCGACGAGGTGCTGACGCCCGACTCTTCGCGCTACTGGCCGCTTGAGGGGTATGAAATTGGCCGTGGGCAACCGAGCTTCGACAAGCAGTTCGTTCGCGACTGGGCCACCGCCAGCGGCTGGGACAAGACCGAACCGGCGCCGGCACTCGCGGAAGATGTTGTCGCAGGAACCACCGCTCGCTACGCAGAGGCCTACGAGCTGATCACCGGCGAGCCACTCTCGGCCTGGCTGGAACGAACTGGAGGAAGCATCTAATGCGCGCGCGAGTTCTCGTCAGGCCAAAGCAGGGAATCCTTGACCCACAAGGCGTGGCGGTCGAACGCGCGCTTCCGGCGCTCGGCTTCAAAGGCGTCAGCGAGGTGCGGATCGGTCGCCTCGTCGAACTGGAGATCGAAAATCCAGCCGAGCTTGAAGCGATCTCCTCGCAGCTGCTGGCCAACCCGCTGATCGAAGACTTTGAGATTGAACTGCTCGAAGACGCTGCCGCCGCGTGAAGACAGGGATTCTTCGCTTCCCCGGGAGCTGCGACGAAGTTGACGCGCAGCTTGCGGCGCAGCTTGTCGGAGAGACGGTGTTGCTTTGGCACGGCGACCGCGACCTCCAAGACGTAGACGCCGTAATCGTCCCCGGCGGCTTCTCCTACGGCGACTACCTTCGCGCCGGCGCGATCGCGCGCTTCTCGCCGGTGATGGAATCGGTAATCGAGTTCGCTGGCGACGGCGGCCTCGTGCTGGGAATCTGCAACGGCTTCCAAGTGCTCTGCGAGGCCGGGCTGCTGCCGGGCGCGCTGCTGCCAAACGCCAACCGGCGGTTCACTTTCCGCCAAGTCGAATTAGAGGTAGTTGAAGGCGACACAAAGTTTACGTCCGCCTGCCCGCCCGGCGAGCTTCTCAGTATTCCGGCCAAGCACGGCTCGGGCCGCTTCTACGCCGATGAGGCGACGCTCAATCAGCTTGAGGCCGATGGCCAGGTCGTAGTGCGCTACCGCCCGGAGCAGAACTTCAACGGTTCACTTCGCGACATCGCTGGGGTGCGCAACGCGGCCGGCAACGTCTTCGGCTTGATGCCACACCCTGAGCACGCGGTTGATGCGCTGACCGGTTCAACCGATGGCCTGCGAATCTTTGAATCAATGCGCTCTGCCGTAGAGGGCGCGCATGTCTGAGCAGTTGCCAGAGCTGAAGGACGCAATCGCGCTCGGCCTGACCGAGGCTGAGTACGAGCTCGTATGCGAGAAGCAGGGCAGCCCGCCGAACCAAGTTGAGCTGGCGATGTACTCGCTGCTGTGGAGTGAGCACTGCGCCTACAAGCATTCGAAGAAGCTGCTCATAACGCTGCCAACTGAAGGGCCAGCCGTTGTGATGGGGCCGGGCGAAAACGCCGGCGCTGTAGACGTTGGCGACGGGCTGATCTGCGCCTTCAAGGTTGAGTCGCACAACCACCCGAGCGCGGTTGAGCCGTTCCAAGGCGCGGCGACCGGCGTCGGCGGAATTCTGCGCGACATCTTCGCGATCGGCGCGCGGCCAATCGCGGTGCTCGACTCGCTGCGCTTCGGTGAGATTGAAACCAGCGAACGCTCGCGCTACCTGCTCGAGCATGCCGTTGCAGGGATCGGCCACTACGGCAACTCGATCGGCGTTCCAACCGTCGGCGGCGAGGTTTACTTCGAAGGCCCTTATGAGCAGAACTGCCTCGTCAACGCGATGGCTTTGGGGCTTGGTCCGCGCGAGCAATTGATGCGCAGCGCTGCGGCTGGCGTCGGCAACGTCGTCTTGATCTACGGTGCATCGACGGGCCGCGATGGAATCGGCGGCGCTTCGGTGCTCGCTTCGGCTGAACTTGGCGAAGCCGACGATGACAAGCGGCCAACGGTTCAGGTTGGCGATCCGTTTGAAGAGAAGAAGCTGATGGAGTGCTCGCTCGAGCTGCTTGAACTGGGCTTGATCGTTTCGCTTCAGGACCTCGGCGCTGCCGGCCTCACCTCGTCGGCCTGCGAGATGGCTTCGAAAGGCGAGGTTGGAATCGACATCGACGTGCGCAAGGTGCCGCTGCGCGAAGCCGACATGGAGCCGTTCGAGATCATGGTCAGCGAATCACAGGAGCGGATGCTCTGCGTGATCGAGCCGAAAGATGTAGAAGCGGTGCGCGCGATCTGCGACAAGTGGGAGGTCAGCTCGGCGGCGATCGGCGAGGTCACCGACACGCGCCTGATGAGGATCTATTCCGACGGCGAGCTAGTTGGCGAAATGCCGGTCGAAGCGCTCGTCGATGACTGCCCTATCTATGATCTCGCGCCGCAGAAGCCGAGTGAGCCGCTCTACTCGCCGCCGCTTGCGCGGCTCGACGGTTCCGAGAGCATTGCCGAAGCGCTGCTGGCGCTCGTCGGCTCGCCGAATGTCGCTTCGCGCAGGCCTCTCTTCGAGCAGTACGACCCGATCGTTCAGTCGCGCACCGTGCGTCGCCCCGAGCAGGCCGACGCTGCCGTGCTGGCGCTTCCGAACGGCAGCGCTCTGGCAGTCAGCATCGACGGCAACGGCCGCCGCGTCGCCGCCGATCCGTATCGCGGAACGCTTGGCGTCGTGCTCGAGTGCGCATCAAACTTGGCCTGCGTCGGCGCTCACCCGCTCGGCACAACCAACAACCTCAACTTCGGCAACCCGGAGAAGCCGCACGTCGCCTGGCAGCTAACCGAGGCCGTTCGCGCAATCGCCGACGCCTGCACGGCGCTCGAGGCGCCGATCGTCGGCGGCAACGTTTCGCTCTACAACGAGGGCGCCTCGGGGCCGATCTACCCGACGCCGGTGATCGGCATGGTTGGCCTGCTGCCCGACGCGACGCGAGCCGGTCGGCTCGGTTTCGCCCAGGAGGGCGAGGCGATCGCGCTCGTCGGCCCGTTCGAACCGTCGCTGGCGGCCAGTGAACTTTCGAAGCTCCGCGGCGAGTCGCTGCCGGACGAGCTGCCAGAGGTCGATATTGAAGCGGTTCGCGACGCTCAGGCCGCCGTCCGAGGCGCCGTCCGTGATGGGCTGATCGACTCCGCCCACGACATCGCCGAGGGTGGAATAGTGACCGCGCTGGCCGAATGCGCGCTGGCCGGTTCGATCGGCGCGGCGGTCGAGATTGAGGCTGGCGACGACGCTTGGCAGGCCTGCTTCGGCGAAGCGCCCGGCGGTTTCATCTGCTGCGGCCACGCGACGGCGCTGGCCCAGCTCGGCGAGCGCACGAAGGTGACAGTGATCGGCAAGGTCGGCGGCGATCGGCTGGAGATCGATCTCGGTTCAGAGAAGATTGAGCTGGGGCTGGACGAGCTGCGCCTGCAGCACCGTGCTCTGGAGTCGGTTTTCCAATGATTATTGCCCGCAAATACGCCCGATTCTGCGGCCCTCGGTGGTACTCTCTACAGACTCTGCCCCGTATGGCGACCGGACGGGATTCATGACCGAGCAGCCCTCTTTTGATGAGCGCGACGGACCCCGCGATGAGTGCGGTGTCTTCGGCATCTATGCCCCAGGCAAGGAGGTCGCCCGGCTCACCTATTTCGCGCTCTACGCGCTCCAGCACCGCGGCCAGGAATCGGCCGGGATCGCCGCGGCCGACGATGGTGGCTTCATCATCACGCAGCGCGCGCTCGGGCTCGTTAGCCAGGTCTTCAAAGAGCACGACCTGCGCGCACTTGACGGAGACCTCGCGATCGGCCACGTCCGTTATTCAACGACCGGCTCCAGCGGCTGGGAAAACTCGCAGCCGGTTCACCGCACCGGTAGTGCCACCAGCAGTGGCCGGGAGCTGGCGCTGGCACACAACGGCAACCTCACTAACGCCGTTGAACTTCATGCTGAGCTGCGCGCGCAGGGCGTCGAGTTCAGCTCCACCTCCGACTCCGAGATCATCGCCGCATTGATCGCTGATGATCCAAGCGCGACGATCGAAGAGTCGGTCTGCGCGATCATGCCGCGACTGCAGGGAGCGTTCTCGACCGTCGTGATGACGAACGAGCGCGTTGTCGCCTTCCGCGACCCTGCCGGTGTGCGGCCGCTGGTGCTCGGGCAGATCGACGACAGCTACTGCGTCGCTAGCGAGTCCTGCGCGCTCGACATCATCGGCGCGACCTACATGCGCGACGTTCTCCCCGGCGAGATGGTTTCGATCGGCGCCGATGGGATTCGCACGCAGATGGTGGTTGAGGGCGAGCGCGAAGCGTTCTGCCTCTTCGAGTACATCTACTTCGCCCGCCCCGACTCGCGGATGAACGGCACCGTGCTGCAGGCTGCGCGCGGGCGGATGGGTGAGGCGCTTGCGCGCGAGCATCCAGCCCCGAGCGCCGACCTCGTGATCGCCGTTCCCGACTCAGGCAACGCCGCTGCTCGCGGTTATGCACGTGAGAGCGGACTGCCGCAGGACGATGGTTTCGTCAAGAACCGTTACGTCGCTCGAACCTTCATCCAGCCCGGTCAGGAGCTGCGCAAGCAGGGCCTGCGGCTGAAGTTCAATCCGCTGCCAGAGATCGTCGGAGGCAAGAAGCTGGTCGTCGTTGACGATTCGATTGTGCGCGGTAATACGACGCGTCAAATCGTTCAAATGTTGCGAGACGCAGGCGCGCTTGAGGTGCATCTGCGGATTTCGGCGCCGCCGATCCGTAACCCGTGTTATTACGGCGTCGACATGTCAACGCGCGAAGAGATGATCGCCCACGGCAAAACGGTCGAGGAGATCGCTGAGATGCTCGGCGCCGATTCACTCGCCTACGTTTCGCTCGAAGGCGTTTACGGTGCGGTCGAGGGCGAGCCGGCCAACCACTGCGACGCCTGCTTCTCTGGCAACTATCCGCTGCCGGTCGCCGAAGAGGGCAACAAGCTTGCACTCGAGTCACAGCTCCCGATGGCTCCAACATCGGCTTGACGGCAGCGATGACCGACCCGCAAGGCGCGCTAACCGAGATCTTCGGTTTCGATCACTTTCGCCCCGGCCAGCAGGAGGCCGTCGAAGGTGCGCTTAGTGGCCGCGACGTGCTGCTGGTGATGCCTACCGGCGCCGGCAAGTCGCTCTGCTACCAGCTGCCTGCACTGCTGCGCGATGACCTTTCGATCGTTGTCTCGCCGCTCGTCTCGCTGATGCTCGATCAGGTCGAGTCGCTCGAGCGGCGTGTCGGCGGCAAGGTTGCGCTGATCAACGCCCAGCAGGACGCGGCGACCAACCGCGAGGTGATGGAGCGCGCGAAGAGCGGCGAGCTACGGCTGCTCTACGTGGCGCCCGAGCGCTTTGCTTCTCCCGGTTTTCTTGAGGCGCTCAAAGCAGTTCAGATTGGCTGCTTCGTCGTTGATGAAGCGCACTGCGTTTCGCAGTGGGGTCACGACTTCCGCCCCGACTACTTCCGCCTTGGCGACGCAGCCCGCTGGCTCGGCGCCGATTCGATCTTCGCCTCGACGGCGACCGCCACGCCGCAGGTCGCGCGCGACATTGCGGAGAGGCTCGGACTTAACGATCCGGTCAGCGTCGCGACCGGCTTTGATCGTCCAAACCTGACCTTCGCCGTCGCGCCGTCGAAGTCGGCCAGTCATGCCCGCTCGCAGCTCGCCGCCGCGCTGGCAACGCCCGAGGCGCGCCCCGCAATTGTTTACGCTGGCACGCGCAAGCAGACGGCCGAAGTGGCGTCGAATCTCGCCACGGACCTTGGAATCAAAGTCGTCGCCTACCACGCTGGGTTGGACCGCGAGAAGCGCGCAAAGATTCAGCGCAGCTTCATGGATGGAAGCGTTGACGTTGTCGTCGCCACCAACGCTTTTGGAATGGGCGTTGACAAGGCCGATGTGCGGACGGTCGTCCACGTCAGCGTGCCGCAGTCGATTGAGGCTTGGTACCAAGAGGCCGGCCGCGCCGGCCGTGACGGCGCCCCGGCGCGGGCGCTGCTGCTGGCTCAGAACAAGGACAAAGGGCTCCACGTCTTCTTCATCGAGCGCTCCGAGGTCGACGAGGCCGAGCTCGATCGCGTCGCCAAAAGGATCTTCACTTCCTCGCCCGACGGCCGCTACGACGCTGAGATCGGCGAGCTTGGCAGCAACCCGGATCAAGTCCGCGCGATCATTGGCCACCTAGCGCGGGCAGGCGTTTTGAGCCCTTCGCCGGCGCCGACCGACCGCCAGATCGGGCGCATCGATGGCGCATACGACGCTCGCGCCCGCAGCCTCTGTCAAACGTCGGCGAAGCAGGCGACGAAAGCGCGATGGGCCGCCTATCGATCGGTTTGGCACTTCGTCGAAACGGCGACTTGCCGCCGCGCCGCCGTGCTAGGCCACTTCGGCGATCGCGACCGTGACGCTGCGCCACTAAGCGTTCCATGCTGCGACGTTTGCAATCCAGAGTCGGTTGCCGACGTCGTCTCGGTTGAGGTTCGCGCAACGAAGAAGGGCGCATCGTCGAGCGGACGCTCGCTTGCGCCGCGCGCAGCGCTGGCCGATTCCAGCGCGCTCGACGAGGCGATAATCGATCTCGTCGCGAGCGCTCACCCGCAGCTCGGTCGCACGCGCGCAGTTCAGGTGCTGCGCGGCGGGCGCTCGAAGGTGATCGCCTCAAACCACTACGACGAGCTCGAGCACTACGGCGCCTTCGGCGATCTTCACGCCGATGACGTTCTCGGCCGCGTCGACGCGCTGCTGGCCGCTGGTCGAATCGTCTCCTCCGGTGGTCGTTTTCCGAAACTTCAATCCGCAGCCGGCCAAGGAGCGAGACGATGAGAATTGCAGTGATGCTCTCCGGCCGCGGCACCAATCTGCAGGCACTAATCGAAAAGGTCCACGGCTTCGACGGCGAGATCGTCGCCGTCGTCTCCGACCACGAAGATGCGCCGGGGCTGCGCCACGCGCGCACCGCCAACATTCTGACCCGCAGCTTCGAGCTCGATCAGTTTGAACGCCGCGCTGCGCGCGACAACGCGATCGCCGACTGGCTCGACGAGAACGAAGTTGAGCTCGTAGTGCTGGCCGGTTACATGGCGCTACTGGATGACTCGTTCATCGCCCGCTTCCGCGACCGCATCATCAACGTCCACCCGTCGCTGCTGCCGGCCTTCCCAGGCACGCGTGCCGTTGAGCAGGCTGTCGAATACGGGGTCAAAGTGTTCGGCGTAACGGTCCACCTCGTCGACGAGGGAATCGATAGCGGACCGGTCCTGCTGCAGCGCTCCGTTGAGCTCCCCGGCTACAGCGACCCATCCGAGGTTCACCAGATTCTGCAAACGATTGAGCACGAATTGCTTCCGGAAGGCGTCCGTTTGATGATTCGCGGCGCCGTTGGTAGGGATCCTGCAAACCCTCAGCGGCTGATCATCGAGCCCTGAGCTGCGCTAGCCTCGCGTCATCGTCACTGAGTCCTCAGATTTCGATCCTCGCGCGCCTGGTACGGCGCCCGTTGC
>JBIHZY010000150.1:0-4225 GCA_044240185.1 Solirubrobacteraceae bacterium | reverse complement strand
GCGGCCGAGTGACGAAGGCCGACGTACTGGCCGCCAGCTCCGGCGGCAACGGAAGCGCTGCAACTGCTCCGACCGCTGGCGTGACCGAGCTTCGCGGCGGCGCGGCGATCCTGGCCCGCTACATGGACGAGAGCCTCTCGATCCCGACCGCGACCTCGATCCGAACGATCCCCGTCACGCAGATGGACGGGCGCCGCAAGGAGCTGAAGGAGGCCGGTCACAAGGTTTCGTTCACGCACTTGATCGCTTGGGCGATCGCACGCACGGCGGCCGACCAGATGCCGGTGATGGCAAACCACTTCCTTGAGCAGGACGGCAAACCGATGCGCGCCGATGACGGCGCCGTCAACCTCGGTATCGCGGTGGACGTTGAGAAGAAGGACGGCTCACGCACGCTGATGGTGCCGGTGATCACGAACGCTGGGGCGATGGACTTCGTGTCCTTCAAGGCAGCCTTCGACGAGCTGATCGACAAGGCGCGGACCAACACGCTCTCAGCCGATGACCTCGTCGGAGCGAATATGACGCTGACTAACCCCGGCGGAATTGGTACCGGTGCGTCTGTTCCGCGGCTGATGCCCGGCCAGGGAACGATTGTCGCGACAGGTTCGATCGGTTACCCGGTCGGGCTCGAGAACGCCGGAGCTGCGATCGGCGCTGAGAAGGTGATGACGATCACCTCGACCTACGACCACCGCGTGATTCAAGGAGCGGAATCAGGCCGCTTCCTCCAAGCCGTTGAAGCCCAACTCAGCGGCGAGCACGAGTTTTACGACCAGCTCTTTGCCTCGCTCGGAGTGCCGCTGGCGCCAGCGCCGCCTGCACCGAAGGCCAGCCTCAGCGCGGCGACGGCAAGCGATGGAGACGACCTTGAGCTGATGCAAGCGGTTCAGGCAGCAACGGCGCTGGTGAAAGCCTTCCGCACCCACGGCCACCTCGCCGCGTCGCTCGACCCGCTCGGCACGGAGCCGGTCGGCGACCCAGCGCTTAACCCGGAACCGCTCGGGCTCACCGACGCACTGATGCGGCGGATCCCATCGAAGCTGCTGCGGATCTACGTCCCGGGCGAAAACCTCGCCGAATCGCTGCCCTACCTGCGCGACGTTTACACCGGCACGATGGCCTACGAGAGCGAACACATCGCAAGCCACCGCCAGCGCCACTGGCTACGCGAACGGATTGAGGGCAGCCTCCACCGCCAACCGCTCGAGCCGGAGACTCAACGCGCACTGCTGAAGCGCCTACTCGCAGTCGACGCGCTCGAGCGCTTCATGCACAAGGCCTACCTTGGCCAGCAGCAATTCTCGATCGAAGGCCTCGACATGACGGTGCCGATGATCGACGAGGCCGTTGAGCTAGCCGCTGAGGCTGGCGCACGCGAGGTAGTTATCGGCATGGCGCACCGCGGCCGCCTCAACGTCCTCGCGCACAACCTCGGTCGTCCCTACGAGACCATCTTCGGCGAGTTCGAAGGAACCTCAACGGTCCAGGTAGTCAAGGCAGTGACCGAGATTCCCCAAGGTGGAACTGGCGACGTCAAGTACCACCATGGATTTGAACGCGACTTCACACTCCGCGAAGGCGCGAGCGTAATGGTCAAGCTGGAATCAAACCCGAGCCACCTTGAATCGGTTGACCCTGTCGTGATCGGCGCAACGCGCGCCGCTCAAACCAACCGCAGCGGCCCGGTTGCCGAGCGCGACTCAACTTTGGCGATGTCACTGATTCTTCATGGCGACGCCGCAATGCCGGGCCAAGGCGTCGTCGCTGAAACTCTCAACCTTCAAGGCCTCGACGGCTACAAGGTCGGCGGCACGCTGCACATCATTCAGAACAACCAGGTTGGTTTCACGACCGACATCGAAGACGCCCGCTCAACGCACTGGGCCTCTGACCTCGCGAAGGGCTTCGACGTTCCGATCATTCATGTCAATGCCGATGACGTTGAGGCCTGCATCTCGGCGGTTGATTTGGCGATGGCATTCCGCGCCGAGTTTGGCCACGACGTGCTGATCGACCTGATCGGCTACCGCCGCTTCGGTCATAACGAGGCCGACGAGCCTGCCTACACACAGCCGGAGATGTACGCCGCAATCAAGCGCCACGACCGAGCCTGCGCGCTCTACGCCGAGAAGCTGATCACAGCCGGCGTGGTCACGCGGGATGAGGTCGAGGCTTGGCAGCAACAAGTTTGGGACAAGCTCAGCGGCGAACACCAGGAGCTGAAGGAGCGGATCAAGGAAGCAGCCGCGCTCGAAGGCTTGGAGCAGGTCACTGGCGAGTACCTGCTTGACCGCACAAAGAGCCCGAAGATCGACACGAAGGTTTCAGACGAGTCGCTGCGCCTGCTCAACGAGCAGCTGCTGACGGTGCCTGAGGGATTCGACACTCACGGCAAGCTCCAGCGACAGCTTGAACGCCGCCGCGCTGCCGTCGGCGAGGAAGGCGGGATCGACTGGGCGCAGGCTGAGTCACTGGCATTCGCTTCGCTGCTAACCGATGGCGTGCCGATCCGCCTGACCGGTCAGGACAGCGAACGCGGAACCTTCAGCCAGCGCCACCTCGTCTTCCACGACGCAACAACCGGGCTGACCTACTCGCCGATCCAACACTTGCCGCAGGCAAAGGCGCCGATCGAGATCCACAACAGCCCGCTCTCCGAAGCCGCCTGCCTTGGCTTTGAATATGGCTACGCCGAGGAGGCTCCAGATTCGCTCGTGCTGTGGGAGGCGCAGTACGGCGACTTTGCCAATGGCGCCCAAGTGATCATCGACCAGTTCATCTCCAGCGGCCTAGCGAAGTGGGGCGAGAGCTCGCGGCTGACGCTGCTGCTGCCTCACGGCCACGAGGGCGCCGGCCCTGAGCACTCCTCCGCGCGGCTCGAACGCTTCCTGCAGCTCTGCGCCGAAGGCAACATGCGCGTCGCGAACCTAACCACGCCAGCCCAGTACTTCCACTTGCTGCGCCGCCAGGCGACGATCGCCAAGCGCCGGCCGCTGGTGATCATGACGCCGAAGTCGCTGCTGCGCCTGCCACAGGCGACAAACCGCCTCAGCCACCTGACCGAGAAGCGCTTCTACCCCGTGCTTGCAGAGCCACGCCTGCCCGAGGAGAAGATCACGCGGCTGCTGCTCTGCACCGGCAAGATCTACTACGACCTAGTTGGCCACGAACGCCGCGAAGGCAACGAGCGCGTTGCGATCGGCCGTGTCGAGCAGCTCTACCCATTCCCTGAAAGCGATCTGCGCGAACTATTCGCTCGTTACCCGAACCTCGAGGAGATCGTCTGGGTTCAAGAGGAGCCGCGCAACATGGGCGCGCGCGAGTACATGTTCCCGCGCCTGATGCAGATCCTCCCCGAGGGCTTCGAGCTTGGCTACATCGGTCGCCCCGAGCGGGCCGCGCCCGGCGAGGGCTACCCCGCCGCCCATAACGCCGAGCAGCAGAGAATCCTCGCCGACGCGCTAGACCCTCAGATCGAGGTCAGCCCGTTCCCGGATAAAACTCCGGGCGAACGCTGATCAGTACCGGTGTGGAGCCAAACTCAGATCACTCTTCAGGCGCGGCCGCGTGGGGTTCACCTTGTAACTGGAGAGGTGCTCGATGCGATCGACGAACTCGAGGCCTTCGCGGTCGGCCTCTGCCAGCTCTTCATCCGCCACACCTCGGCCTCGCTGACGCTGGGTGAGAACGCTTCACCGGATGTTCGCGACGACACGCGCAGCTGGCTCGACGCAGCCGTGCCAGAGAGCTTCCCGTGGACGCACACGCTGGAAGGCGACGACGACATGCCTGCGCACATCAAGAGCATGATCACCGGCCCGTCGCTGCTGCTGCCGATCGCGAACGGCTCGCTGGCGCTCGGTACTTGGCAGGGGATTTACCTCTGCGAGCACCGCGACCACGGCGGGCCCCGGTCGCTGATCGCCACGCTCAGTGGCGAGACCAACTCGGGTGCTTAGCTCAGCGACCCTTCCAGACCGGATCGCGCTTCTCGGTGAAGGCGACTGCGCCTTCTTGCGCATCTTCTGAACCGAAGACAGGGCCGGCGATTTCCATCTGCTTGTTCCAGAACTCTTCGTCGGTCCACTCACGGCTGGCCTCGAGGATCTGCTTCGTAGCTGCCAAGGCAAGCGGCCCGTTGCAGGCAATCTGCTCGGCCAGCTCAACCGCCGCGTCAAGCGCGCTGCCTGGCTCGGCGAGACGGTTGACGAGGCCCAGCTCG